>NZ_JAQT01000008.1:0-6870 GCF_000524295.1 Shuttleworthella sp. MSX8B | reverse complement strand
GGCTTTGAGGCATTTTTTATCAACACGTTTTGTCCACCCTCAAAGTTTATTGAACCAAGATTGAACCCCTCCAAGCCCTTTATTTACAAGGCTTTTGAGGGGTTTTCATCAACACGTTTTGTCCTATAACCCGTGAATTGCCGGATCTTTAACGACATGATTTCTAAAATAATGACCCAAAACATGACCACAAAAAAGAAAAGCCCCCGAAACAGGGACTTTTGCGAAGCAAGATACGGGAGTCGAACCCGCCTCCTCAGCTTGGGAAGCTGATGTACTACCGATGTACTAATCCTGCATGTCAATTGATAGGTACATTATACCCATTTGACATATTCACTGCAATCACAAAATAATCTTGCAAAAACTGTCTTGCAAACCAAAGTGGAGTGAAACGCTTATTTCCACTCCAAAGGACTCCAAGTGGATTTTGATCCTGCTGCCTGCCAGCCGAAAAATCCACCGAAAGGGGCAAAGGAGACCAGCTCCCCGTCAGCGACCCCTCTGCCCAAAGATCAGCCGGCCGACCCAGATAACAACTACTGCCCCCACGACGCCGACGACAATATGCCCCAGAAAAGAATAGGGCATGATGTCCAAGGCCCTGAAAATCCAGTTGCCGACTGCACCACCGACCAGACCCAGGATGATATTGCGAATAATCCCTCCCTTAGAATCCATAATCAGCCCGGCCAGCCAACCGGAGATCGCTCCGACAAGAATACTTACCAACATATTTTTTCCCTTCTTCCACTGAATCTACAGTCCAAAGTGGAATCCAAAATGCGACACTAAAACTACAGTACAACATCGAAACTATCGTACAAAACGAAAACTACAGCGCAAAATAGAATCCACAGTACAAAATCGAAACTACAGTACAACATAACGACCTGTGAGAAAGCTGTTCTCCCGCAGAGATTCAAGCGCAGATCAAAAGTCATAGGTTTTACACGTCAAAAGTCATAGACTTTACATGGCGCGAACCCGATCCAGGAAATTCTTCAGGATCCGCCCTGTCGCCCCCCAGATCAAATGCCGGTCAAAAAGGTAAAAGGGCATAGACTGCCTTCTTCCCTGCCAGTGATACTCCTGTCCGATCATGTCTGTAAATCCCTCATCCGGGATGGGCTTCATGGTGATGCTGTGCATGACAGGCTCTGCTGCCAGAAGTTCCTTCAATGACAGGACAAATACTTCAGCCACCTCATCTTTCGAATAGGTTCCCTGATAATCCTCCAGTTGAACCAAAAAAGCCCACATGGGCGCTCCGCTGGGGCCAAGCGTCCCATCGATCTGCGTCAGAAGATGAATCTTGTCTCCAGAGATCAAAAGCTCCTCTTTTGTCTCCCGAAGAGCAGCTTCTGCGGGACTCTCCTTTCCCTCAATTCCACCGCCCGGAAAACAGATCTCACCGGGCTGGGTCTGCAGATCAGAGGAACGGACTTCAAAGAGAATTCCGGGTCCCTCCTCTGTCACAAGCAGGGGAACGGCCACCGAGGCCTCCCTCTCCTGTTCAAATCCAAGCAGCTTGGGCCGCTCCTTAGACCAGCAATCCAGGAAACGATCCTGATTCCACTCTTTCATCTCGTCACTCCACCAGGTCTGCCAGCTCCATAATCAGTTTCTCTGTCTTATCCCAACCGAGGCAGGGATCCGTAATCGACTTGCCATAGATGCCGCCGTCAATGCTCTGCGCCCCATCCTCCAGATAGGACTCAATCATCAGTCCCTTGACCAGGCCGCGGATATCTGTGTTGACGTGACAGGAGTGCATGACGTCCTTGGCAATACGGATCTGCTCCAGGTATTTCTTGCCGGAGTTATTGTGGTTGCAGTCGACGATAATGGAAGGGTACTTGAGTTCCTCGTGCTCCTCATACAGATCAGCGACGCGGCGCAGCTCCTCATAGTGATAATTGGCGTGGTTCATCCCGAAGCGATCCACGTAACCGCGAAGAATGACATGGGCATAGGGATTCCCCTTGGTGCTCACCTCCCAGCCGCGGTACTGAAAATCATGCCCGTGCTGGGCTGCCACGATGGAATTCATCATGACGGAGAAGTCACCGGATGTGGGATTCTTCATCCCGACCGGGATTCCCAGACCGGAGGCCACCAGGCGGTGATGCTGATCTTCCACAGATCTGGCGCCGATCGCCACATAGCTGAGCAGGTCAGACAAATAGCGGTGATTCTCTGGATAGAGCATCTCCTCCGCGCAGGTAAAGCCTGTCTCCTCTATCACGTGCATATGCATCTTTCGAATAGCAAGAATCCCTGCCAGCATGTCCTCCGGCTTATTGATATCCGGCTGATGCAACATACCCTTATAGCCGAGCCCGGTTGTCCTGGGCTTATTGGTATAGACTCTTGGGATCATGAGAATTTTGTCAGCGACCCGATCCTGTACCTTCTTAAGGCGAACCATATAATCAAGGACGGCAGGCTCATTGTCCGCAGAACAGGGACCGATCACAAGCAGAAGCTTATTCTCCTCCCCGCGCAGAATCGCGGCGATCTCCTCGTCACGCTTCTCCTTATCCCTTGCCCTCTCCTCTGAGAGGGGAAATTCTTCCTTAACCTCCTTGGGAATAGGCAATTTCCTGCGGAAGTTCATATCCATATCCATCGTAATCACTCCTAGTTCTCTGCATTACTCCTCGGGCTGTCCCGAAATCTCTCACAGTGTAACAGATATCGACCTGTCGTGCTATCCCGCTAAAAAGCGACGTCTCTTTCAGACCTCCAAAACACCGTCTCCCAGACAAACTCACACCGTCTCTCAGGCAAATTCACGCCGCCCTCATACATCCACAGATAACCCTATAACAGATGACTTTTATCTCTATCATTCATCTCATCTTTCATTATCTCGCATTCCTTCTATTGAAGAAAATCGATTCTAGCCGACAGATTTTTTATCTGATTTCGAGCATGTCTCATGAAAGGCCTCCTGCAGATCGCCCGCTAAGGCCCGCATCCAGTCCCTGTCCAGCTTGCAGACAGCCCTGTCATAGGTGAAAACCCCATTAATCTCCCCCTCCACATCGGAGATCTGGGTGTAAATGCTTCCCACCAGGCCCTGCTGACGTATCGCCGGAAGGATGATATCCCGATAGAGTCTCTCAACTGCCTCCTGCAGCTCGGCGGGATTCTTCTTGTCCGATCCGTAGCCATAGCGCTTCTTTTGCATGCAATGCCCCTCCACTGCCAGGGTGTATCCCCCGCACTCGGAGAGAAAGAGCGGTTTATCCCTGGCTTGCAGAGTATAACTCCTGTGATAATTATGCTGGGAATCGAAGTCACTGAGCTTTTGCGCGTACCAGCCTGAAGTGGCGTCGACCAGACGCCCGGGGTCTTTTTTCTTGACCAGACGATAGAGACGATCCGCGTCATATTGCCCCCATCCCTCGTTGAAAATCGTGTAGGCGATGATAGAGGGGTGATTGCGCAGCTGGTCAATTGTCCCTGCCAGATGCTGTTCAAAGAAGGCTCGACGCTCGATCTCATCCTCCCCCGGCAGGCGCAGGGCATTTGCCTCATCATCTGCCCGGTTCAGTTTGCCGTAATTGGGCAGGGCCGTATCACGCATGAAATCATACTTGCCGCTGTTGACCATATCCTGCAAAATCAGCATGCCCATGGCATCACAGGCATAGTAGAAGCGTTCCGGCTCCAGCTTGATGTGTTTTCTCAGGCAATTAAATCCCAGCTCCAGCGCTCCCTGGATATCTTCCAGATAAGCGCCGTTTGTCTCCGGCAGATAGATCCCCTGGGGCCAGTATCCCTGATCCAGGAGCCCGTGCAGATAGACGGGCTCTCCATTGCAGCAAATCTTTCCGCCCTCCATGCTGACGGTTCGAAGCCCCAGATAGGTCTCGACCTCATCCTCTCCAATCCCAAGGCGAAGACGATAGAGAAAGGGGTCTTCGGGCGACCAGAGATGAGGCCGGGCAAAGTGTATTAAAATGGAACCGTCAGAACATTTCTCCTGGGATATACTCTCCCCGGATTCCCCCTTGGACATACTCGTCCTTACTTCCCCCTTGGACATGCTCGTCCTTGCTTCCCCCTTTGATATGCTCTCCCCGGTTTCCTCCCGGGATACGGGCGTGAGCAGGTCTGCCCGGTCGATAGATATGATCTCTCCCGAAGCGTCATAGGCCCGGATCAAAGCGCTCTTTTGGTCCGAAAGGATCTCCAGCCGATCCGCATGGCGCTCGGGGACCGCCTCCATCCAGACCTCCTGCCAGATACCTGAGACCGGCGTATACCACATGCCCTTGGGCTTCTTCGACTGTTTTCCGTAGGGGTAGACGGGGGACAGAGAATCTGTCGCAATCACCTTTAGAACATTGTCCTCCTCCAGGGCGTCTGTGATATCGAAGCAAAAGGCCAGATAGCCTCCCCTGTGACTTCCCACCAGCTTTTCATTGAGAAAGACCAGGCAATATTGATCTACTGCCCCGAAATGGAGAAGAATACGTTTTTTTCTCACGGGAGATGAAGAGGTCTTCGAATCTTTCTTCTCCAGCTTTTGCGGCGTGAGCGGGCAGGGAATCAAGTCGCCCCTCTGATTGTGCCAGCCTAAGCGCAAAGAAAAGTGCAGCTCATAAGAGAGGTCATCCCGGATCTCCCCCTCATAACCGCTTGCGGCCGCCTGGGGTGGAAAGGGCAGTCGAATGGGATTTCCGTCCAGCGTCCAGTCCTCATTCAGAATGCGATAATTATCCCGGATCATCTGCGGTCTCGGATACTTCATTCGCTCCAGGATTTCATTTTTATCTGTCATATTTCCTCTCTCATCCCTCGCTCACGACATCCAATCGTCTGCCGTCCGGCAAGCCGACACAGACAAGCCATCTGCCGCCGTGTGAGCCGTCACAGACAGGCCATTTGCCGCCAGGTGCGCCATCACAGACAGGCCATTTGCTGCCAGGTGAGCCATCATTAACAAGCTCATCCGCCCTAGCCAAAGTCTCTGATAAAGGGATCTTCCCTGCGATAGGGTTTCCAGTCACCAGAGTCGCAACCCTCTCTGCCGTTCGGATCTCCGTACTTGATGAAATTGCACCAGGCGCAGATCATAGCGTCGGAAATCTCGTAATCCCACTCCTCAAACGGTCTCCAGGACCTGGCTAAGGTCCCGAAAACATACCAGAGTTCCGCAGAATGAAATGCCCCTGCCCGGTCGCCCGGCAGAGCCCGATTAAAGTAATAAATGTAGGTCTTCTGCTCAGAAGTCTCCTCCCGGGCCAAAGCCCAGTCAATACAGCCCTGATAGAGCTTCCCTCCCGGACGGCCGACGGCGCGCCTCCTGACCAGTATGTCATTGGCGTTGGATCCCAGCAGGTAGGGGATATCCGCAATCCTTCCGGCGCGGATATTCTCATCATAGGTTCCAGGGAGTACATATTCGTCACACATAGGAGAGAAGGGAAGCCCCTTAATCTTACCGATCACCGCTTGCGTCTTCTTGCAGAGAACCTCCGCCGGCAATTCACGCATCTGACTCAGGCGATCACAGCGACAGGATCTCATCAGCATCTCCCCGATCCGATAGGCTTCTTCCCGATGCAAATCACGGGCCAGGCCATTGTTCACACCCCCGCCCGACTGCATAATCGCCCGGGCAAACAGTCCTCTTGCCAGAGGAGAATTACAGAGGGTTTGAACACTCACTGCCCCGGCGCTCTGCCCGAAGACGGTCACCCGATCCGGATCCCCGCCGAAGGAGGCGATATTCTCTTTCACCCAGCGCAAGGCGGCAATTTGATCCAGGATCCCATAGTTTCCGGTCGTCTGCGCGGGATCCTCCAGGGCCAGCTGAGGCAGGGCAAGAAAACCAAGGGGGCCAAGCCGGTAATTGATGGTGACTAAAATAATGCCCCGCTTGGCAAACTCAGCTCCATCGAATTCAATCTCAGATCCGTAGCCTCCCAGGAAAGCGCCCCCGTGAATCCAGACAGCGACCGGATAGGCTCCGTCTTCTGCCTTCTTCTTAACCGGAGTCCAGATATTTAAATACAGGCAGTCCTCAGACATGGGAGGCAGAAACTCTGGATCGGCATAGAACTCCTTCTGATAGAATGCCCTGCCCTTTTGATTCTGCACTGCCCGATTCTGAAAAACCACTGCCTGTCGGATCCCTTCCCATGCTTTCGGAGGCTCCGGTCTCTTCCAGCGCAGATCTCCGACTGGAGGCCTTGCATATGGAACCCCGCGAAAAACCGCGTAGGACAGAGTCTCCTCTCCCTCCAGCAGCCCCTCATTCACTCTCACTTGTCTGGTGTTCATGGCTCTTCCTCATCCCAGATCTTCACTGTCAAGAACAATGGTAAATGGTCCGTCATTTAAGAGCTCGACCTTCATATCCGCCCCAAAAATCCCCTTCTCAACTCCGGGGATCGACTTCTTGCACTGGGCAATGATGTACTCGTAGATGGCTTCCGCCGATTCCGGTCCGGCGGCCCTGGTGAAGGAAGGACGGTTCCCCTTTCTGCAGTCTGCATAGAGGGTAAACTGACTGACTAAAAGCAGCTTTCCATCCACGTCCTTTAGGGAGAGGTTGGTCTTCCCCTCTTGATCCTGGAAGATGCGCATCCCAATCAGCTTGTGAACCATCTTGTCCGCAAGAGACAGACTGTCCGTCTGACAGATTCCAATCAGAACCAAAAATCCTCTGTCGATCTCTGCCTGCTTCTTCCCGTCTACTGTGACGGAAGCATGGGTTACTCTTTGAATAACGAATCTCATAGGACAAGTACCTCTTCCTGGGTTTTCAGAATTCTTTTCCTTCAGATGTCTCTATTATAGTGTTCAATCTTATTTAATGTTTCGATTTTAGATAAATTTTATAAAGCCCGA
>NZ_JAQT01000007.1:0-2632 GCF_000524295.1 Shuttleworthella sp. MSX8B | reverse complement strand
TGTGGTGGGCATTCTTTTTAAATACTCACTGAGAGCGAGCGGATATCCTCTATGGATCCGATTCGTTAAATCCATATTTTGATTCCGTACGCATTCAACCAATTTAGATTGGCAAGGATAGGGACTTCGTCCCTATAACCCTCTTAGGCTGACACTTCATTCCTTCGCGCTACACTAAACGTTCCGCTTGTCGTCATTCCGCGTCAGCCATAGGGACTAGTTACTCCTTACGAGCAAATTCATTAACGGCACGACTCAAATAGCCATCACGACCATGCTTATGCTCTTCGTATTTGATGATGAACCAGTTAAGCGGCGACTCTTCATATCGCACTAGCTGGTCAGCAAGTTTACAAGCGTAATACTTGCAATCGCTTAATTCGTTTTTTAGGTCTGTATTTTTATCCTTTAATGCCACAATCTTTTTATCGGCATCATCTATTTGGTTCTTTGCAATCCTAAGTTCCGAAGCAGTATCACGCTTATCTTGAACCAACTGTTTTTTAACATCTGAAAAGTTTGTAATTTCCGCTAGTACAGCATCCAATTTCTTATCAAGAAGTTCAACGTTTTTAAGACGTCCAATATCCAGCGCTTTACTCTCACTGAATAACTCAACAACCTTTAGAGCAAATTGAAGCCAACTAGATAAAGAATTCTGATAATCCATCTCATCACAAGCTTCAATATATTCAAGAAGACGATTACGACTTAAAAAGTCACGATACACAGCACCAAGCAACTGGTCGCCTTTAGCTGGAAACTTTCTAGACTCATCTACCATAGTTACTTCACCTTCTTAACATCGGAAGCTGTAAACCAGATAATGTTGCCGCCTTTATCTCGGTTATAGCTCGTGTGAATAAAGAGGTCCGTGAAAGTAACCATACCTGGCGTAATTGTGCTTTCAAGGTCATCAAATGATTCAATAGTCACGTTAATGATATCGGGCTTTTGGTCACCAGAGTCACAAGGAATTGCTTGTACTCGCCATTTAGGCGTTCCGCTTGCTGAAACGTCCTGCTCATTATCTGTACCATACTTAAATTTCTGGCTGACCCCTAGAGCAATGAAGTCATTATTTAACAACTTAAACTTGGACATAATTAATCCTTTCTATTTGTGTTTGATATATGTCCAAGCCGCCAACTTGCGTTATGATTATTTTGCCGATAGTCGTTACGCAAGTGACGACTTTTTTCTTAACGAATAAATCCGTACTTTTTGAATTTTCTAGCGTCTTCTCGCCAACCTTCACGTTCGATTGGTTCTTGAATTTCCTCGTCCCAGCCTATCCACTGCTTTCCCACGTTATCGTTGTAGTAAATAATTCCGCACTTAACCAAAGCTCTAAAAACGTGAGTCATCGGCACATGAAGTTTCTCAGAAATATCTCTAACTTCTTCAATATCCGAACAGGACATCGTAAAACTAACCCTATCAGTATCAACTCGCTCAAAATCACCTTTCCTCAAAACCACTCTCCCACGAACTCTATCGACATCAGTAGTATCCATATTTAACACCTCCAATCACATAAACGGTTACTTGTGTAATTATAGAGCAAACGTTACATTAAAGCAAATTTTACTCATTTGTAACTATACGCAACATAGCAATCTTTAAGACACACCAAAATCTCACTAGTAACAGATTGTTACTAGTCCATAACCTGCATGAACAATGAACAATGGACACATGGGGGAGGGTCGTAGTACCTCCCCCATGTACGTATCCCTAGATATCCGAATCTGGAATATCCGAATTTGGAATATTCTCGTCCTCAACGTAACCGTCAAAAGTACCTTGATTCATTTCCCATTGCATAGACTTAAGCCAAGCCACTAAAAACACAGTTCTGCTACTGGTGAGAACTCTAAACCAATCAGTTCGATATTGCCGAGCATATAAAGCTAATCTAAAGAATGAATAACATCCCTGTTCAAGACACCAATCCATCATCTCGCCAATAGCTGTATCTGTATCAGCTGCTGATTTTGTTGTTTCTAGGTAATCAGTACCTCCAAGGCACTCAACATCAGAAACGTTATATTGTGCCTTCTCTGGGTTATCTAAGTGGCACAAATATCTTGCATAAGCACGGATATCTTTACATTCTTCTGGACGAGTGGCATTCAGTTTATCTGTAATCTCTTTAACTTGCTCAAAAGTCTTAACACCTTTAAAGGTAAGGATTACGTGGTAATGCTCTTTTTTATGTTCTCCATCTGCGTTTACATCATCACAGTGAAGTGGAGAAACATATCCAGGGACAAGCATATCTCTTAAAATCTGTCTCCAATTTTCTGGAGCACTTTCTGGATACAGAACAAAAACCCAGTTACGTTTTCTCTTGTCCGCCAAAATAAAACCTCCTGTTCAGGAGGTGTGTAATGTCTTTGAAGTTCCACAGAAAGACGCTATACTTATATCTATGGGACGTTAATCGACTTCACCACCTCGGTTTTCGTCGCTATTCGAACGGCAATTCGAATAGCCACTGCCATTATTTTACACTAGCCCGCCCACTACTTTGTGTGGTGGGCATTCTTTTTAAATACTCACTGAGAGCGAGCGGATATCCTCTATGGATCCGATTCGTTAAATCCATATTTTGATTCCGTACGCATTC
>NZ_JAQT01000006.1:0-78227 GCF_000524295.1 Shuttleworthella sp. MSX8B | reverse complement strand
GTTGTAGGCGGTCAGCTCATCATCATATTTTTTCTTGGCGATATTGTACTTGGCCAATTCTTCATCATACTTCTTCTTGGCCTCATCGTATTTCTTCTTGTCCTGACTATATTTTTGCGCAGCCTTCTTTGCATCCTTTAATTGCTGCACCTGCTGCTTATAATCCGCCTCGATTTCCGCCCTCTTGCTGTCGGCTTCCGCCTCGGATTTCACCACGCCCTTGTCAACGTCAGCATCCTGCACGATCTCAGCACCGGCATTTTTGGCATCGGAAACACTTTGATCTAATTCCGTTCGATCTGCTTTAATCTCAATTCCCTTGACGGGGTCTGCCGCATAGGTCGGCAACACCGCTCCAACCGTACCAAACATTACCAGGCATGACAAAGTAATCGCTGACAGCTTTTTGCTGATCGCTCTGCTCTTTCCTTTCATACTTCCTCCTTGTCTTTGTCCTTCTGCCAATTTTGAGTTTCTATCATTTAAAGAAGATAAAGAAAGCACCGATCCGTGTATTCTTTTGCTCCTTAGATATCTTAATTCCAGACGGGACCATCTTATTGGTACGCCTGTACAGATTATATCTTGCTCTTCATGCCTGTCAATCCCTCTAAACCATCAGCACCAAAGCTCTTCCACGGAGTCCTTCCATGGCACTGGCCAACAGGAACTATAGAATAACATAGATTGTTCACAAATTTCCACAAATTTATGAAAAAGTTGCTTTCCTGTTCATGTTTCCCCGGTTTCTGTCGAGCCATGGGAAGCCGCCTGTATGAGTTGCCTGCGCAAGCTATGGGAAACTTGCCGAAAAGGTTATACTGGTATTTAACCTGCAGACCTCTCGATCTAAAAAAAAGGGACATCTGCAACAGGGCGGCTGTGGCCTGTCTCCTCTGGCAGGATTCCTCTCACGAAATAGAAATAAGGGATAACAAATGATGATGAATGATTCTGGCGAAATTTCAAATCTTCTGGACCAATTGCAGGAGAGCACAGGTCTCTCCCTCTGTCTGGATCCCCAGGCCCCCGCTGATCCCCAGGTCACAGCCGGTAAGCTGCGGGATCTCCTGCGCCTGACCAAATCCAACCGGGACAAGCACTACTTCCTCCGCCGCTATCTGTCCGGCCAGCTGGACGAAGACGAGATTCGATCCGGCTTTGCCCGCCACCACATGCAGGCCTCCTCCAGGCGGGCCCTTCTTCTGGTGACCTTCCCCGAAGATCTCAACGAGGAGACGAGGAGTATTCTCTCCTCTATCTTCCCGCGCAGCCAGGTCTCCCCCCTTTCCATGGGAAGAGATCGGATGCTCCTGATCGTCAAGGACAAGCCGTCCTCCCTTTCTCCCATGGTCTCCGCCCTGCTTGACACCATGGCTTCCGAGGCCATGATCCCGGTCAAGGTGGTCTATGACAACCAGACAGTGACCCTGGCGGATCTGCCCGCCGCCTACCAGGATCTTGTGACCAGTCTTGCCATCGGCAAGACCTTCTACCCTGCCGAACAGGTCTATGAATCCGCTTCTCTGGGCCTGGCCCGTCTCATCTTCCGCCTTCCGGAGGACGTCTGCCAGCGCTACCTGCAAGAGCATTTTCTGGACTATGATTTCGGCCGGATGGATGCGGACACCCTTCGGGCCATCCACACCCTCTTTCACAATAACCTGAGCCTCTCTGAGACGGCGCGGCAGCTTTTCATCCACCGCAACACCCTGGCCTACCGTCTGGACAAGTTTCAGAAGGCCTCCGGCCTGGATGTCCGCAATTTCGACGAGGCCATCACCTGCCGGATCGGCATGATGATCTGGCAGAAGCTGCATCAGAAGTCACGGTGAACTTACACCGCCACCGCCAAGACAAGCAATACTGTATTTTAAGTGAATCTTTGATATCATCAAACTAGCTGCAGATGAAAGGAGGTAGAAGCTATGCCAACTGTAAATGTAAAGATACAACCCACTATCATTAGCTGGGCGATGAGCCAGACCAGCGAAGAACAACTGGGAACGAAATTACTGAGCAATATTCAGCAATGGCTTAGCGGCACAAAAACGCCTACCTTCAATCAAATAGAGACTTTTAGTCGAAAGGCGAATATCCCTCTCGGCTATTTCTTCTTGCAAACACCGCCTGTCGAGGATATTAAGTTATTAGAATATAGGACTGTCGATAGTATAGAACTCGCTAATCCAAGCAGGAACTTAATTGATACGATAAATGAGATGGAGAGAGTTCAAGATTGGATGAGAGAATATCGCCAAGATACGGGCTTTGACGCTCTCCCTCTGGTTGGTCGTCTAAAAGGCCAGACTGAGCCTAAACAAATCGCCGAAAAAATAAGAGCAGATCTAAATTTAGGGCTGGAGTGGTATGCCCATTATAAAAATCCGGCGGAATCTTTCAAATATATCAGAGGTCTTTTGGATGAAAGTGGTGTAGTCGTAATGCTCAATGGCATTGTTGGAGCAAATAATCATCGTGCATTGAGTATTGACGAGTTTAGAGCCTTTGCCATCATCGATGAATGGGCCCCTCTGATTTTTATCAATAGTGCTGACTCTCAGGGCGCAAAGCTGTTTTCCTTATTTCATGAGATTGCCCATATATGGTTTGGAGTAGATGATCTCTATAACGACAGAAAAAACAGCCCTCATGTTCAGCCACTGGAAGTTATTTGTAATGCTGTGGCAAGCGAGTTAATAGCCCCTCTTGATGTGTTTTTAGATAAGTGGAGATATCTTTCTGAATTAGATAAGCGGGAAAGAATCTCTCTGCTGGCAAAGACCTTTAAATGTAGTGAAAGTGTCATTGCCAGGAAGGCATTTGATACCAACAAGATCAGCAAAAAAATGTACAATGACGTTGTTGCAGAAGGTATTGAGGCGTATAAAACACAAAAAGACAGCAAGGGATCTGGTGGTGGAGACTACTATAACACCGCGAAATCTCGACTTGATGGATGTTTTGTACGGGCACTTTGTGAAAGCATTACCTCTGGCAGAACAACATTCACAGAAGCTTACAGACTGACAAACACCAATAGAAAGACCTTTCCAGAAGTTGCTATGCGTCTTGGAGGAGGGATTTGATGGACAAGCAGGAAATCTTTCTTATTGATTCAAATGCACTCATAACGCCATTCAGGTTTTACTATGCGTTTGATTTGGTTCCGCCATATTGGAAAGAACTAAAAAAGCATCTTGATTCTGGAGAAGTAGTAATACTTGACGCGGTGAAGGATGAGATAGAAAAGGGACAGGATGACCTGTCGAAATGGCTTTCCAGTGTGAGTCATCTTGCTATTGTACCTAAAATAACGGAGCAGACCGTAAAAGAATACCAAAATGTGATGCAGTTTGTGGCCAGTTCCGGATATTATACAGAAAGAGCGCTGACAACATGGGCCCCGGAAAACATTGCGGATCCTTGGCTGATTGCTTCAGCGAAAGCAAATGGATATACACTCGTAACTCAGGAAGTAAGGTCTCGTGGATTAAGCAAAAAAACTCCCAACAGGTCTGCCAAAATTCCAGATGTCGCGGAGTATTTAGGTGTAAAGGCAATAGATATTTTTGAAATGATGCGTAGATTAGGGATTATCATCCGGTAAGCGTCTTCTCTACAACAGTGCGAAAAAATATATACAAAAATTTTCAGCAGTTACCTGTATCTTGTCAGAAAAAAGAAATCTAAAGATGAAAATTCTCCTTATATCAGAAAATGTAAGTCTTATATTATGCATCACTTAAATCAGCCGCTTTCACCTGAGATTCTGGCTGATCATCTTCACATTAGCCAGGACTACTTATTGCATCTTTTTTCTGAACAGGAAGGAACTACCCTGATGGAGTATATTCGGAAGAACCGCATAGAAGCCGCCGTAAACATGCTCAAATATTCCGATTTTCACATACAGCGCATTGCTGAATACTATCAGTTTAAAACACAGACTCCCTTCGGCGCTGTCTTTAAGAGATATATGGGAATGACACCTGCTACTTGCTGAATAGACTGTCTGCTGTCGTATCCATCTTTATTAAATCCATGTCCTGCTCCAGGTAATACATGTATTTCAAAATCCGCATTTATCTTCCCCGGCTGATCATTCAAAATAAATGTCACAGCCATCATTTACCGTACTGTCTGTCCCCACAAGGAGCTGAAACAAAATACCATCTACTATTTTATTCATATGCCTGTCGTAAAAGGAAAATTCCTCCTTCGGAATCGTAAACTGTATGTTCTGTTCATCTCCCGGGTTCAAGGTCACTCGACGGAAACGGATCAACTCTTTTTCCGGTCGGACAACATCGGCAAGCTTTGTGCGTACATAGCACTGCACGACTTCCGTCCCTTTTATCTGTCCTGTATTTTTGACTGTACACGTTACCGAGGCATACTTACCTTCCGTAACCGTCCCTCGAATATCTTTGACGGTAAAGCTCGTGTAAGTCAGTCCGAATCCGAAAGGATACAACGGTGTGTTCGGAATATCCATATACCTGCTGCTGAAACGGTCTTCTTCATGCTTCATCGGGTGTCCTGTCGTCATATCCCAATAAGTGACCGGACATTGCCCGACACTGTACGGAAAGCTTACGGCAAGCTTTCCCGAAGGTTGTCCGTCTCCGTATACGAGATCGACGATTGCCTCAGCGCCCATCGTTCCAGGACGCCACACCACAAGAAACGCTTTTGATTTCTCGCTCAGCTCCCTCACATCCAGCGGACGACCGGTCACAAGTACAGTGATGATATTTTTTGTCCTTGCCCACACCTTATCGAACAGATCCTTTTGAGGCTTCGGTAATTCCAAAAAAGCTCTGCTGGCAGCTTCCCCGGACTGGATCTCGTGTTCCCCGACAACTAAGACGACTGTGTCCTCCGGTGAGATTGATGCAAGCTTCTTCTCTTCATCAGCAAGCTGCTTTTCGATCGTCTCCTCCTCCGGTCCCCATACGTCCCACTGCATCGCCTCCTTCTTCGTCAAAATCGTGCTCCCCGTTATGCAGTCGACTTGCTTTCCCTTTTTCTTCAAAACGCTCTCGATCGTCTCCACATGCGCATGCTTACCGAATATGGACCATCTGCTCAAAAATTGGCGGGAGCTTGTATACGGTCCGATCCAATATACTTTTTTTCCATCATCCTTTAAGGGGAGCATTTCTTCATTTTTCAGAAGGACGCACCCCTCCATGACACACTCCTTGGCAAGCTGTTTTGTCTCCTCGGACAGTATTTCTACGTCTCCCATTCCAGAGAGCGGATCTTCAAACAAGCCGAGGTCATTTTTCATGCACAGGATCTTCCAGACACTTTCATCGATTTCCTCCATCGGGATACTGCCATCCAGGACAAGCTCTTCCAAATGCTCCATATACGCCCGACTCATCATATCAATGTCGATACCTGCATTTTGCCCGAAAATCGCACATTCTCTCTGATCGGCAGCCACATGCTGCTCCTCTAGCTGACCGATTGATCCCCAGTCGGAAATAAGGACTCCGTCAAAGCCCATATCATCCCGCAGCGTCTTTTTCAGTAGGTCTTCGTTTTTGCTGATCGGAACGCGGTCGATCGCATGAAAGGCTGTCATGACCATGGAAGGATTGGCCTTTATCGCCTCTCGAAACGGCTTTAAATATTGCTCAAAGAATGTTCTTTGAGACATTTCCACATCGTTGTACTCCCTTCCTGCACTGACCGCCCCGTAGCCTGCAAAATGCTTCAAGCATCCTGCCAGCTCATGGTGATCTCCTTTCGGCTCTTCCTGGTAGCCCTCAACCATCGCCTTGCCGAGCGTACCGTTCAAATACGGATCCTCCCCGAAGGATTCCATGATCCTTCCCCACCTCGGATCGGCGGACACGTCGATCATAGGGGAAAAGGTCGCACGAAGCCCTTGGGACGCCGCCTCTCTCGCAGAAGCGGCGGCACATTTTTTCACAAGCTCCGGGTGAAAACTGCACGCCTGCCCAAGGGGGATCGGAAAGATTGTCGAACAGCCGTGAATAACATCCGCCATAAACAAGAGCGGAATACCGTGGGGGTGTGCTTTTTGATAAGCCTTCTGTATATTTTTTATTTTTTCTTCTCCGATCGTACCAAGTACGGAACCGGCCGTCTGAAACACCCATGAAGGGATCTGCCCTTCCACTTCATTTCCCGTCATCACCGTATCGGCATCTCCCTCAGCATCGAGCGCTTTTTCATAATAGCTCCCCGTAAGCTGTATCATCTGCCCGATCTTTTCCCGCAGGGACATCGATCCAAGCAGTTGCCTCAATTTTATTTCATCCATCTGTCACTCCTCTTTTGACACATTTTCGTTAGGAAAAGTAAACTGTTTTTCCTGATTTTGCCGACTCGTAAATCGCCTCCAGCACTCTTGTAACAACAAGCGCCTGTTCGGGCTTGACGATCTGTTCTCTTCCGTTTACGACAACATCGTAGAAATGCTCCTGCTCAATATCCCCTGCTGATTTAGAGCCGCCGCTGAAGAAATCAACTCCGCCTCCCGAAAGATCCGGGATCTCAACGACCGGCAGATTTTCGTGGATACAATTGATACGAAGCCCTCCCTTCATATCTGCCCCGCCTTTCGTTCCGCACAAGGTTGTTTTCGCTTCTTCTCCGTCCAAAATATTCAACGCCCAAGAAGATTCCAGCTCGATCACCGCTCCGTTTTTCATTTTGATGAAGCCAAATGCGGAATCCTCCACTGTAAATTGCTCCGGATCCCAGTTTCCGAAAGCGTTTCCTTGGTTGTCCGAGTCGGAAAGCTTGTGGAAGACCGAACCGATCACGGACTCCACCTCATAATTGTTCATCATCCAAAGCGTCAGATCCAAAGCGTGCGTCCCGATATCGATCAGCGGACCTCCGCCTTGCTCTTCCTCATTTAGGAATACGCCCCACGTAGGCACCGCTCTTCTGCGCAGCGCATGAGCCTTCGCAAAATATATGTCTCCAAGTTCTTCCTTCTCACAAAGCTTATGCAGATAGGACGAATCCGCCCGGTATCTGTTCTGGTATCCGATCTGGAGAATACGCCCGGTACGTTTGGATGTCTCCAGCATTTCCAAGGCCTGCGCATATGTTTTCGCCATCGGCTTTTCACACATAACGTCCTTCCCGCTCTCCATCGCCGCGATCGATATTTCCGCATGAGAGCGGTTCGGTGTCGTCACATAAACGACGTCCAGATCAAGCCTTAACAGCTCCTTGTAATCTTCAAATACTGCAGCGTCCTTTTCTCCAAATTTTTCTTTAGCATCCTCCGCCCTTTCAATGACGATGTCACAAAAGGCAACGAGCTCATAAAGTCCGCTTTTTTTCATAGCCGGCATATGCTTTCCGTTGGCGATCCCGCCACAGCCGACAATTCCTGCTTTTAATTTTTTCATCCCGGTTTCCTTTCCTACAGGTTACCCTGTAAATCAATCTTGATTTTCTTTCTCCGATAAGGCAGCCTTTATTTCTCCCACGGATTTGCCGCGAATTCTCCGCCTCTGCACCATTTCAAATATTGCAGGGAATGAAGCTGTCCTGTCATTTCCCACTCTCCGCTGTAAACCGGATCATGGTATCCTTCGATGCAAATGTCGTCCTCATATCCGTTCTGACGAAGAATGGAGATCACATCCGTCCAGTTTGTATCTCCGAAGCCGGGAAGTCGATGCCATACAAAGGGCGACTTTCCGAATATTCCGTTTGTCTTTATCCCGCTCCGGTCGATCGTCGCGTCCTTTCCGTGGATGTGAACAATTTTTTTACACCATTTTCTCAACTGTGCAACCGGATCGATCAGTTGCACCATCTGATGCGTCGGCTCCCATTCCAACCCGAAATTTTCATTTGGAACTTCCCTGAACATCACCTCCCACGCATCCGGATGAAATCCGATATTGCATGTGGCACTCAGCCATGATCCGTCCATGAGGCAATTTTCAATTCCAAGCTTTACTCCCTTTTCCTCCGCCATATCCGCCAGTTCCCGAAAAACCTTTCCAAACTCGTCAAATGACGCATCCACCGGCTTGCCCTCGTAAGCTCCTGCAAACGTGCTTACACAAGTTGCTCCGAATTTGGGCGCATTTGCGATTACATATTCCAAGTTTTTCCTGTGCTCCGGATACTGGATCGGATTGCAATAATAGCCGATCGTTGACACCTTCGCATCGCTGTTTTCCAGTATCCTGTTTGCTTTCTCTGCCAGCTTCTCAAGATCCGTTCCTTCCAGCTCCATGTGAAAGTTAATAGAAAACGTCTCGAATCCTTTATCCTTCATATTTTCCAAAAATATATCAGCTTTATTTCCCGGTATACATGTGCCGATTTTTATTTGCTTCATGAAAGCCTCCTCCTTTGTTTACTGCACGCTTGTACTCCTTACACATTCTTTGCCGTGATGCCATTTTACTATCGCCCCGATGTGCCGTTGTTCTTCCGATATGCCCCCATGCTGTCTCTGCCCCGTTTGTCAGGAAAAGAAAACAACTTGATTTTTCTCTGCTGATTGGAAGATCGCCTCCATTACGCGGATGACTTTGCCCACTTGATCCAGTGTAACGATCGGTTCTTCCTGTCCAAGCACGGATCGGGCGACGTTTTTGTGAAACTCAATCACTTCTCCTCTTTCCACCGGAAGTGAGACAGTATGGATCGTATCCTCCCGTCTCGGAGCCATCGTTTTTGTCAGACCTGCCGCTGTTCTCACCGGCACAACATCTTTTTCATTCACTCCCGTTGCAAGCACCATTCTTCCGCTCAGATCCCAGTCTTCCACAACTGCCGTCCCGTTTTCGCCAAGTACATACCATCTGGGAAGAGAGACAAAATTACTGGTGCCGACTTCCACTACAGCCTGCAGCCCGTTTTCAAACAAAAGAGTCGCGCAAAAGCCGTCGTCCACGATTTTGTTTGTCACATTTGTCAACGTGGCGTACACGGATCTCAAAGCGTTTCCTTCTGTCAGAAGAAGGATTTGATCGAGAAGGTGAACGCCCCAGTCCAGCACCATGCCTCCTCCGTGCTCCTTCATCTGCCTCCAATCTCCCGGAATTCCTCTGGAACCGTGTACTCTGCTTTCGATCCGATAAATTTCTCCGAGCTTTTTTTCTTTGCATATCCTTTTTACAGTCAGATAGTCGTCATCCCATCTTCGGTTTTGATGAACGGTAATGATTTTCCCGTATATCCTCCGCAGCATTACTAACTCCTGCAGCTCCTCCGAAGACAGTACGGCAGGCTTTTCCAAAACGACATGTTTGCCCGCCATGACTCCACGCCTTGCGATCGGAAGATGCTGATCGTTCGGCGTTGCCACAAGGATCACATCAATTTTCTTATCTGAGAGCAACGCTTCCTCACTCTCATACACGTGAAAACGATGATTGAGCCCCCTCTCTCTTGCTTCCTCCTTAATATCCCATATTCCGGCGAAAACGATCTCTTCCATTTTTGAGAGCAGCTCGGCATGCCACCCTCCCATTCCGCCATATCCGATGAGTCCGTATACTACTTTTTCTCCTTCCATCTGTCTATCCTTATCCCTTCCTGTTGTCAGCTACGCCCAGAACATTTCGCCTCGTTTTTCACGGATCAGTATACGATTTAAGAACCGGATCGCCTTGTCAAGCCCTTCCTCTCCGGACATCAGGCTATCCTCATGCTCAATGCTGACCGCATGATCGTATCCGGCAAGGCGCAGCTCCGACAAAATATTTCTCCAGTACTCCTCTCCGTTCCCGTAACCAACTGTACGGAAGATCCATGAGCGTTCAAGCTCCTTTTGATAATGCTCCGTATCGAGTACGCCGTTTTTCGCCGTCTCATACGGATTGACCCTCGTATCCTTTGCATGAAAGTGAAAAATCGCATTCTCCTTTCCAAGCTCGCGAATACATTGAGCCGGATCCATCCCCTGCCATATCAAATGGCTCGGATCAAAATTGGCTCCAATGGCGGATCCTACCTCCTTGCGAAGTCTTAACAAGGTTTTTGTATTGTAAACACAAAATCCCGGGTGCATTTCAAGAGCAATTTTGTCAACTCCGAACTGCTCCGCAAGCTTCGTATACTCCGCCCAAAACGGGATCAGCACATCCTCCCACTGGTAGCGGAGGATGTCTGAAAAATCGTCCGGCCACGGGCACGTCACCCAGTTTGGCGTCGCATCCTTCTCCGATCCTCCCGGGCAGCCCGAAAATGTATTGATGATATGAACTCCCATTTTCTCCGCTAGCTGCAAAGTTGCAATAAAATCGTTTCTGAACATTTTTGCCGTCTCCTCGTCCGGATGGACCATGTTTCCGTGGCAGCTTAATGCACTGACCTGAAGGTCATATTCCTTCAAGGTATCCACAAATATCCGGAACTGCTCTTCATCCTCCAGTAAGATCTTCGGATCACAATGGCTCTTCCCCGGGTATCCGCCTGTTCCAATCTCGATCATATCCACATCTCTTGCCTTCAACCACCGGCAGGCTTCCTCCAATGTCTTTTCACCTAAAGCTACTGATAATACGCCTAGCTTCATAGTTGTCCTCCTTGTCCTTTGAATAAAACAGGCAGGAGCTGTGCGGTACCCACCTTTTGTAAAGGTATCGGGTCTCCGTTTTTTTGCTCCCGCCCGTTTTGAAACGTCCGCTTCCTGCTATTTCTTTAACTCTGCGTTGATCTCCTTAAGTATTTGATCTCCGCCCTGACTCTTCCAGTTCGCTACAAATTTATCGAATTCGCTGATGTCCGCCTTCCCCATAATGATTTTTGCAAAGGTCTCTTCTTCCATCTTCTTCAAGTTAGACCATTTCGCAGACATTGTCTCCGTCTGTCCGTTGTAAGCATTGTAAACCGGCTCATACTTGTCTTTTACAAGAGGTGCGGCGCCTACCATGATCGCAACAAGTCTCGGAAGATTTCCTTTTGCCAAATCACTGTCCAAATTCCAATTTTTGAGGCTGAAATCATCATAAGGCTCTTTCTTTAACTGTGTGATCGCCTCCATATCACTTTTCAGAAGCTTATGTGTGGAGAAGTCCACGTCCTCAATTTTTGTCTTTCCTTCCAGATACTTAGTCAAAATATCATAGGAAGTTTCAATCTCGTTTGCATTGTCATATGTATTATACAGAGGATAGAAGTCTGCCGTTCCCATCTCTGTGGATGTGACTCCATCCGCTACCCACTGCTGCTCGTTCTTAATGATATAGTTGATGATCTTAAATGCAGCCTCCGGATTTTTGCAGTCCTTGCTTGCCACGACAAACTGGCTTGTCGGTTCTGCCATGTGCGTATAAAATTTATTATCCGTGGACAGTGGTGCAAAATATGCTCTCCAGTCAGCCGATCCTGATAAGGTCGTATCGGCAAAGGTGTATGCACACCACCACGGTCCGAAGAAAATGCCGACCTTTCCTGCAAGAAGAGGCTCCTTGCTGTCATTTCTTACAAGCATTTCCGGATCGATCAACCCTTGCGCGTACAACTTGGAAATACTCTCCAGTGCCTTCTTTGTCTCCGGAAGGATAGAACCGTACTGTACCTTCCCATCCTTTCCTTTCAGCCAATATTGCGGGTACGACTGGAAGCTGCTGAATAAAGGATCAAGACCGAACTGATTTCCTCCGATCCCGTTTAAGTGATCTGAATTTCCGGGTCCTAAAATACCGATCGTATCATTTTGTCCGTTCCCGTCCGGATCTTGCGTGACAAACGCCTGCGCAACCTTGATCATATCATCCCATGTTTTCGGCGCCTGAAGTCCGAGAGCATCCAGCCAATCCTGCCGAATCCACATTTCATTGATGCCGCCTGAGATAAGATTGGGGGCAGGAATTGCCATCATCTCACCCTTATCGTTGGTGATCACCTTCTGCAGCTCCTCACCGCCCGACTTCACATAGCTTTTCAAGGCATCCGAAGCATAGTCGTCATAATATTTATCAAGCGGCTGGATCAAATCGTATTTCAACATAGAACGATATTGTGTCGCGTTCACACTCATCAGCTCCGGTATCGTATTGCTTCCGATGCAAAGACTCATCTTTTCATCCCAGTCGGACTGAGAAGCTACCCAGTCGTAAACAACGTTGATATTCAGATCCTTTTGGAGCATATCGATGTACGGATTTTTTTCATAGGACATCCCTGCCGGGAGCTTGGCGTTCGGGTTCATCTTTCCTCCCAAGTGCACTGTCACCGGCTTTTCATATTTTGCCAAGGGCAAATCTTCCTTCGCCGTCCCTGCCGCTTCTTCCCTCACGGCACTTTGCTCCTCCTTCTCCTTCTTTGCGCCGCAGCCGCCGAGCAATGTTACAGCCATCGCTGCCGCTCCGGTTACGGCGATCAATTTTTTCATTGTCTTCTTACCTTTCATATACATCCTCCTTATTTTGTAATATGATATGGCTTAACCCTTCACGGATCCAAGGGTAATTCCTGAAACAAAATACTTTTGTAAAAACGGATAAACGATCAGTACCGGGATCATCGCCACAAATATTTTCGCCGCATCCAGTGAAAGATTGTTCAGCTTCATCGCCTGCGCGATCTGATCCGCGTTCATCGAGGAAAAATCCAATGTTACAACCATCTGCTGGATATATGTCTGAAGCGGATAGCTGGACTGCTTTGTGCTCAGCACCATTCCTTGGAAAAACTCATTCCAGTAGGTAACGATCGTAAAAAGAGAGATCGTTGCGATCATCGGCTTTGCCAACGGCAGAAAAATGAAAAACATACATTCCCATGGTCCTCCTCCATCCACAAAGCACGCTTCCTCAAGCTCCACAGGCAGGTTTTTGAAGAAGTTCACCGCAAGAATTACATTGAACACCTGAAGCCCCATTCCGAGGACGAGGCCCCATATACTGTCCATCAAGTGATAGCTTTTCATCGTGATGTACCATGGTACTGTACCTCCGTTAAAAAGCATGCAGAAAATAAAGATCCACATGACCTTGTCTCTTCCCGGAAACTGCTTCTTCGTCCTTGACAACGGATATGCCGCAAGCAGGATGCAGATCATACTTACCGCCGTTCCAAGCACGACTCGCTTGATCGAAACAAGAAAAGAAGTCAAAAAGCCTTGCTCTGACAATATCTTTTTATAGGACAATATATTGAAGCCTACCGGCCAAAAGGCGACCTGTCCGGCGCTGACCGCCTCCTTGCTGCTCAACGAGACACAAAGCACGTACCAGACCGGAAGTATGCAAAGCAGCGTAATGCCAACGAGAATGACAACGTTCACTACATCAAATATTTTTGATCCGATTCCTCTGTTCTCTACCATGACGCTCCTCCTAAAAAATTTTATATCCCGTAAACCGATCTGCCAGCTTGTATCCGATAACGATCAGAAAGACACTGACTACCGATTTCAGCAATCCCACTGCCGTAGCAAGAGAAAACTGTAAATTCTGTAAGCCTGCCCTGTATACCCAAGTGTCTATAATATCTCCTGTAGAATATACGAGCGGATTATACAGATTGTAAATTTGATCAAAACCGGCATTTAAGATATTCCCAAGGGAAAGGATCGCCAGCAGAGCGACCGTTGTCCGAATGCCCGGCAGTGTTACGTGCCATATTCTCTTCCATCTCCCCGCTCCGTCTACCGCCGCAGCCTCATATAAATTTTGATCCACTCCGAGGATCGCCGCCAAGTAAACGACCGCATTATACCCAAATCCCTTCCAAATATCCGTGCCAATGATCATCGGCTGAAAGAGCTTCGGCTCTCCGAAGAAATTGATTGCTTTTCCGTGGAACAGCCCAATGAGCTGATTGATCGGTCCGGTATAACCGAAAATGTTCAGCACGATCTTTGCCAGTATGACCCATGACAAGAAATACGGAAGATAGACGATCGTTTGGATCGGTCTTTTCAGCCTCTTCAGACAGAGCTCATTGAACAAGATCGCAAATACAAGAGGAACGATGATATTTCCTATGATCTTTCCCACTGCTATAACCACCGTATTTGCCAGCACCTGCTTGACGTCGTTCATTTGGAACATGTAGGTGAAGTTGCCGAACCCTATAAATTTAGAATGGAGAATTCCCTTCCCCGGGTTGTAGTCCTGAAATGCCATAACGATGCCGAACATCGGAACAATACTGAAAAAAAAGAGCCATAACAGAGCCGGTATCAGCATAATATAATAGTGTTTGACAAATCTTTTAATGTACATTCATTTCTCCTCCTTTCCCTTTGATAGAACAAGTATCTGTTGTTTCTGGAAATGTCAAAAGACCGATCTGTTTTTTGTTTATCGCATCTTTTTTCCCGCAAAAAAAATGTCCGAATTATTTCGAACATTTTTTTGACTCTCTGTATTCACTTGGCGTACATCCATACTGCTTCAAAAACATCTTCGTAAAATAGTGAAAATGATCGTAGCCAAGGTCGGATGCGATCATTGTGATACTGTCCGTTCCTTCTTCAATACGTCTTTTTGCCTCCCTTAACTTCTGTCCGATCAGGAAGCTGTGAAAGGTTTCCCCCGTCATTTCCCGAAAACGGGTACTAAAGTAGCTTCTGCTCATTCCGATTCGATCCGCTACATCCTCAGACTTGATATTTTCACTTACGTTCGCTTTCACATACTTGATCACGTAAGCAAACGTGTGGATGTCATCTTTATTTTTCATGTCCTCGCATTCTTCGTAGAGTTGCTGTCTCCATTGGTCTATCCACCGAAGCATCTCATCCACATCATTCAATACCGGGAACTGTTCTCTTTGTCTTCCAAGCATCTGATGAAAACGGTAAAGGCTTTTGATAAATATCCGCTCCGCGCTCCGCAAGCTTAGCTGTCTTGTTTTTTCCGAAAGTTCGGCAAAGCTGTCGTCATCGAACAGCCACACGGAGGACATCCATTCGTTTTCAAGATCATGGAAAATTTTTCCATCCCCCTCCGACAAGCTGTCATTCTTCTGTGAGACCGCGCCAGCCTTTCTTTCCGTCTCCAAATATTTTTTTTGAATTCCTTGAAGGATCTGCCCGCACTCCTCTACATCAAAGCTGATCTTCGATATGTAATCCAACGCTCCCATTCTGATCGCGGTCTGTGCATACCGGAAATCTTCATACATGGAAAAGATAACGAATTGCACGTTGGGATAGCGCTTTTTGCATTCCTGCATCAAGGTCAATCCGTCCATCTCGGGCATATCAATGTCTGTGAAAACAATGTCCACATCGTGGGAATCTAAAAATTCCAGCGCCTTTCTGCCGTTTTGTACGTCTCCCTCTAGCCGGAAACCGTACTTTTCCCATTCCATTACGGCGATCAGCCCCTTCCTTGCAAGCTTATCATCATCTACAACTAAAACCTTCACTTCTGTTCTCTCCTTTCCCTCCCTTTGTCAGTCGAAAATGGCAGGAGTATCGTTATCTTTGTTCCTTCGCCTTTCTTGCTGTTCACAAACAGGCTCGTTTCTCCCTCGTAGAATGAGCTAAGGACCGCTTTCACATAACGCAGTCCGATCCCCCGATTCTCTGTCTCCCTGCTTTCCACATCATAGTCAAATGGTTCGTTGATCTCCCGGATCTCCTTTTCGGAAAGCCCCTGACCGCTGTCCTGTATCGTAATGACCGTATGGGAACGCTTCTTATCCCAGAACACTTGCATCCGGATCCGCTCTTCATCTCCCAGGCCGTAACGGATCGCATTCTCTACCAACGGCTGGAGGAGCATCCGTACCGTCGGCTGATCCAAATACTTTCCTTCCTCCACATTTATTTCAAAGATAAAATCATATCTCACCTGCTGCAGCGCCACATATTTCTCCAATATGCGGATTTCTTCGCGCAAGGTTGTCGCCGCCCCTTCCTTCCCGAGATTATATGCAAGCAATACTTTGAGTTTCTGTACAAAGTCTCCGATTTCTTTTTGTTTTTTCATCTGCGCCATCCATTGAACGGAATTGAGTGTGTTAAGCAAAAAATGCGGATTGATCTGATACAATAATTTCTCATACGATGTTCTTTGGATATTCTTCTCCTTCTCTACAATACCATGGATCAGATTTTCGATCTGATTTCTCATCTGATCGATCTCCTGCATCAAAGAGTCGAATTCCTCAATCTCAAAAGCTTTCCTTCTCTCATCAAACTGCCCGGTTCCGATGCGTATCATCTGCTTTCGAAAGCTGTTCAGAGGGATACATACGAGACGATATAGGTAGACGACCGAAATCAAAAAAATACAAAAGGTTCCTATAATGACGAAAAAAATTTTGCCCCACCAACGGTTAATGTCTTTCTTGTACAGGTTATCCGGAACTGCCACCCCGTTTACATATCCGATCTTGCTGCGATACAGGAGTATTTTAAATCCCTCTCTCTCGATCACCTTGTAAGAGGATCTGTCCATTCCGCCCACAGACAATCTTTGCCCCTGCACGATCACAGGATTGTTGCTGAATTTAACAAAGCCCTTCTCATCCATCTGCAAAATGGTATACGGTCCCTTCTTCTCGGAGTGACCCGTCAGATCGGTAGGGACTTCAATCTCCACATATGTATCCACAAGATTTCCCGTTCCAAAAGAGTCCCTCCGCTCCGCAGAACATACGAACGTTTGCGGATTGGATAACTTGGACGGATGTATGGAATGGATACGGTTACCGGCACTTTGCAGGATTTCCGGATTGCCGATATATGACTTCCCCACATCCCTAAAAGTCAGATGCCTGACGATCGGCGTTCCCTTTGCCGAGTCAAAATAATTTGCTCCTACCAACTTGAGGTTGATATATCCAAGCCGGATCAATTCAGTACGCAAAGACTTCTGTCCCATATATTTCTCATACTTGTCGTTTGCATCCAAATATGTTTCCAGCACTGTGCCGATCAAACCGTTTGGTCCCATCTGACTGGCAATGTTGAGAATATCGAAATACGCATTATCCGTATTCTGCGTCATTTGATCCACATAGATCCTCATGCTGTCCAACAGTCTGTTATTCTGTATCATCCGTATCGTCATATAAGATACGATCCCTACTGCCAATAGACTCATTCCTCCACACAGCATCAGTACTTGGATGAGCCGCATTCTGAGCGTTGATTTTCTTTTTTTCCAAACAATCGTTTTGCCTAGCATCCACAACACCTATTCTCTATAAAGCCCTTCCTTATCAGTTAAAATAATAGAGTTACACAAGAATATAGATAGTGTCAAGTAATGTTCGCAAAAGCCTTCAGACTCACGTCAGAATGACTAAGCGGCTTCCTTTGGTAACAGGGCCGACATTGACTCCTCTTTGATATATGCCCTGGATGATGACCTATCTTCTGCGTATTCCATCAGATAGGCTGTCACCAGTCTGACATACGAGGATTCATTCGGGAAGATTCCGACCATGCTGGTACGCCGCCGGATCTCACGATTCAGCCGTTCTATCATGCTGCTGGACGAGATTTTTCTCTGATCCAGCTCGGGATAACTATAGAATATAAGTGAATCTTCGAAACCTTCCTCCAGGCACCTTATTGCTTGTGGATATCTGGATTCATATTTGCCCATCAGGGCATTGGCACGTTCTCGTGCAACGCTATCATCTGGAGCCAGCCAGATGGATTTCAACTCGGAAGCAAATGATTTCTTCTGCTTCTGAGGAATATGCGCCAGGATATCACGCTTTCCGTGTTCATCTACACCACAGACGACGATGATCGCTTCACTGACGATATGTCCATTGATGCGAACATCCTCGTAAAGGGCATCTGTCCAAAGAATCGGATAATGATGCGTAGATTAGGGATTATCATCCGGTAAATATCAGCCTGCGACATGAAAGTTAGTCGCAGCTGAGCAAAATGAAGCAATGGCTCTAAGTCAAGTGTTGGGGCGAAGATATCAGCCGGATATCTTCGCCCCAACTTTATTCTAGGACATGGTCCATCTCGTAGATTTACTGCACTTCAAGCAGTTTCTTGCTGATTCTCGCCTGTACATCAATATAGTATGCAGTCTCGGCGTCATTCAGGCAATGTTACCCTTCTCGCTCCGTCGCCGATCTCTACCGCATAGAACTCGGCTTCGATCCCGGTCTTCTCCCTGTAGGCGCTTCCGACCCGGTCAATAAACGGATCAATGGCGTCGTTCTTTACCAGGCTGACCGTGCAGCCGCCAAAGCCCCCGCCGGTGATCCGGCTGCCAATGACGCCGGGAATCTTCCAGGCTTCATCCACGAGGATGTCGACCTCCCGACAGGAGACCTCGTAGTCATCTCGTAACGAAATATGAGAAGCATTCATCAGCTGCCCGAACATCTCGATCTGTCCTGACTTGAGAGCCTCAACCGCCCGGATGGTCCTCTGGTTCTCATAGACCGCATGCTTCGCTCTTCTGCGGCAGACAGGATCCCAAATCAGGTCTGCATGCTCTTCAAACTCCTCCTGGCTCAGCTCGCCCAGGGCTTCAATATCCAGCTCCACCTGCAGCATGCTCAGCGCCCTGGCGCACTCTTCTCTTCGGTCATTGTAGGCCGAATCCACCAGGGAATGCTTAACCTTGGAATTCGTAATCAAGATCTTGGCATCCGGCAGAGCAATCGGAGCGTATTCGTAGGACAGGTCGGAGCAGTCCAGGAAAATGGCTGCGTCCTTCTTCCCCATTGCGACGGCAAACTGATCCATAATGCCACAGTTGCAGCCGTTGAAATTGTTCTCAGAGTACTGGCCGACCAGGGCCAGATCGATATTGGTCAAAGAATCAAATCCGAAGAGATCTCTGACGATCACCCCGGTCAAAACCTCCAGCGAGGCAGAGGAAGAGAGACCTGACCCATTGGGGATATTCCCGTAAACAGCCATATCAAATCCGGTCGTAAGCGTCAGCCCCTTGACCTTACCCATGGCCCAGACCACGCCCAGGGGATAGTTGGCCCAGCCGTATTCCTCCCGATAGGACAAATCGGATAAGTCCGCCTCCATCGGCGGGCGGTCTTCCATATTCAAGGAGTAGAAGCGGATCTTGGAATCCTCTCTCTTTCTGGCGATTCCATAGGTCCCGATGGTCAGAGCACAGGGGAAGACATGTCCGCCATTATAATCCGTGTGCTCTCCGATCAGGTTGACGCGGCCGGGGGAGAAATATCCCCGGATATCGCCGCCTGCCCCGAAGAGATCCTCAAACTTCTCCTGTAACTTTTTCTGCTCCATTCCCCTCTTCCCTCTTTCTGCTTCCGCTGACATCAAGTAAATTCTACACATCTCTCTGAAAATTGGCAATGAAAAAGAGCCTCCCGGCCGGGCCGAAGAGACTCTCTTTTTTGCAAAATCGCTTACAATCAGTCCTCAACGTAGGGCATGATTGCGAGATGACGCGCACGCTTGATCGCGGAAGTCAGTGCTCTCTGATGTCTTGCGCAGGTGCCGGTAATACGGCGGGGAAGGATCTTCCCTCTCTCTGAGACATACTTGCGCAGCTGATTGGCGTCCTTGTAATCGATGGCAGCCTCACTGCCGCAGAATACGCAGACCTTTCTTCTTCTATGTGCGGGTCTTCTATTAAAAGCCATGACTTAACCTCCTCTAGTTAAATGGAAGCTCCTCTTCAATGCCATCAGGGATGTTCATAAATCCGTCCCCTGCATCTGTGGTCGGAGCCTGCTGCGGCGTTCCCAGATCAGCGCCGGCATAAGAACCGTTCTGCTGGGCTGCGGCCTTGGACTCCGCGAATTCAATGTTGTTCGCGATGACCTGGAAGCCGTAGACCATCTGACCTTCCTTATTCTGGTAATTGTCGTTCTGAATCTCGCCGTCTAATACGATCTTTGTTCCCTTGCGGAGATACTTCTCAACGAACTCTCCGAGCTTGCCGAAGGCCGTGCAATTGAAGAAATCCGCGGTGGGCTGACCATCGCGCTTGAATCTTCTGTCTACGGCGATGGAAAATCTGGCAATCGCATTGTTATTGGCGCCGCCGTAACGAACCTCGGGATCTCTTGTCAAGCGTCCCATAAGAATGAGTTTATTCATCTGATCTCCTATCTACAGCGAATCCTCCGCTGTGCTAATTACTGCTCGTCCTTGCGAACAAATAAGAAGCGAAGAACATAATCCATGATGCGGATATCGCCTTCCAGCTGAGCGGGAACACTGGTCTCCGCCTCAAACTGAATGTAGTAGTAGAAGGCCTCACCCATATTCTGGATCTCGTAAGCAAGCTTCTGCTTACCCTTCTCCTCTACATCTGTCACAGTGCCGCCGGCGCGGGTGATATAACCCTTCGCCTTCTCGACGACAGCTGCCCTGGCATCATCTTCGATCTTAGCATTAACAACGAGTGCTAATTCATACTTTGCCATTGCGTCTAACCTCCTTCTGGTCTTGTGGCCCCGGCGCTCATGCCCCGGAGCAAGGAATATTTACATATACCACGAATTGATATTTTAGCATGGTAGTCAACAGGTCGCAAGAGCCAGTTTATGCGCCGCGGCACCACGTGGCCGCGTTTTACTTTTCCAGACTGTCCAGATCAAGCAGGAAGTCAAAGACACTCATTACCAGCACACCTTCCTCATTGTACAGCGGAGCCAGTACATCCTTCGTAATGATGATCTTCTTGAACCCGTCGCCGGTCAGAAGAAGGGAGCGCTGTTCCTGCTGTTTCTTTGCCGCATCCGGCATGGCGAACACCGATTGGATATAATACCGCTTTGACCCCTTATTGCAGACAAAATCAATTTCCAACTGTTTTCTGATATTCTTGCCGTTCTTGTCCTTTTCATTGATCGGTATGACGCCGACATCAACATTGAATCCTCTAACCTTAAGTTCATTGAAGATAATATTTTCCATGGCATGAGTTTCTTCCACCTGCCGGAAATTCAATCGTGCATTGCGCAGCCCCAGATCGGTGAAATAATACTTTGCCGGAGTATCTATATATTTCTTTCCCTTCACATCATAGCGGATCGCACTGTCGATCAGGAAAGAATCGCATAGATAGTCAATATAGCGTTTGATTGTAGTCTGACTGATGGTTTTATTCTTTACGCTTTTGTAGGTGGCCGACAGCTTACTGGGATTGGTCAGAGAGCCGATGGCAGAGGACAGGATATTCAGCAGTTCTTCCAGTTCTACTTTGTTACGTACTTTATTCCTTCCGATGATATCAGAGATATAGGTCTCCTTAAACAGGGATTTCAAGAAATCCGCTTTCTGATCCGACGTATTGAAAGAGAATATCAGCGGCAGACCTCCATAGATCACATAATCCCGCCATGCATCGTTTTTATCTCCGGGATATACGCTCATATACTCTGCGAAAGTCAACGGGTACATATGCACCTCATCGCCACGGCCTCTAAATTCGGTGATGATATCTTTGGATAGAAACTTTGCATTGCTGCCGGTCACATAGACATCCACATTCTTTTTTCGGACGAGACTGTTCAGAACAGATTCAAAGTCATCCAGCAGCTGTACTTCGTCCAGAAGAACATAATACATCTGTTCATCCTGAATCTTCTCCATCAGATACGGATACAATACTTCCGGATCGCGATACTTCCTATTCTCAAAGGAATCAAACGCCATTTCAATGATGTGATCCGCTCTCACCTTTTCTTCCTTCAGGTGATCGCTGAACAGATTAAACAGCAGGTAGGATTTCCCACATCTGCGCACACCCGTTACAACCTTAATCAGTCCATTGTTCTTTTTTGAAATCAGTTTTTCAAGATAAATATCTCTGCGTATTTCCATGATCTCACCTTGTTTCTATGATATAAAAATGCGTCAATCCGCATTTTTCTCCACTGCCATTATAGGCCGCCAGCAATTCATTGCCAATATTCTGTGAGAGATTTTTGCGTTTTGACGCATTTTTATCCATTAGAGTTCATTTTTCATGCCTGCTCACACTTCGAAGATGTATCTCCTATAGGGCAGGATGCGGGACTTTTCCCTCAAAAAATGCCAAAGACAGCTATCTCTTTTATTTTACACCCATCGAGTCATAGATTTTGGGGCTGTTATTTTGCGTCAAACTCAAATATTCTTTATCTATGAGATCAGAGCCGCTTGCACACGCTTATGGTATGTGATGGCTGGGATACCGGAAACGTTAGATATGTAAATCTAGACTATGCGTATTTTACTGATTACACGGGAACATGATTCCATGAATAAAAAAATTTTCTTTGCGATAACTGCGATTGGTTTTCTTGCGATCGCCTCTATTATTTTCATTTCATCAAAAAAGCAAAAGGCTTCTGTCCCTCAAGATCATAGAAGCGGTGACAACGGAGATCTCCTATGTAACAGAACCGCCGCTCTTCTTTCTGTGGATTTAAAGCAAAGGCAACTGCATGTCTGCTTGGATGAAAGCGAAGCAGATGACATCCTCTCCCCCGATCAGCATAATTGCACTCTTTCCTACACACAGCCGGGATCTGTCCTGGAAAAGCTTCAACCTGGGGATTGTATTCGATTTTCCTTTTTTTATAATGCAAGGGGCGAGAGTCCTATCCCTCTTCATTCCGTCCAGAAGCTTTTACATGACAGCGGACGAGTGATTCATATCTCCAACAATAAAACGCTGATCAAAATACAGACTTCAGAAAAAACTATCACTCTTCTATCCTCAAAAGACAATCAAGCTCTGGCAACCATTGAAGCAGGAGACGATGTCAGCTTTGAATACTGGTATTCATTTCACGGAGATGCTGTAGAATCTCTTGTATCCATCAAAAAGACCTCTTAAACTTCCGCCCTTCCCCGATCGGCAACAAGGGGCTTTCTCTGTTCCTTCACCTTCCGTATGTTTTTTTCCACCTTGTTTCTGGGCAGCATGAGCAAATGCCCGCATCCCAGACATTCCATGCGAATATCCGCCCCCACCCGCAGAAGCTTCCAGTCCTTGCTCCCGCAGGGATGGGGCTTTTTCATGGTGACAATGTCACCGACACGCAAATCCATGGGCATACATGCTCTCCTCATCTGTTTTTGCCAGAGCCATTGCTCGTCAAACTCGCGGCTATCTCCATCCCGCGAATCCGCTCAAAGCGCGCGGACCTCGGACGCTTTCGATACCCTGATCTTTCCCAGAATCTCCCCGATGGAGCCGTGGATCACCAGATCCGCCAGCTCGTCCTGTCCAGTGGCGTCCCGGTTGATCAGAACCAGATGATTCCCTCGATAATAGCGGATGAAACCAGCTGCCGGATATACCGTCAAAGAGGTTCCCCCGATGATGAGAAGGTCCGCCTCCTCGATCGCCTCCAGCGCGCCATTGATCACCGCTTGATCCAGGCCCTCCTCATAGAGAACCACATCCGGCTTGATGATTCCCCCGCAGACAGGGCAGTGAGGGACAGGCTTCTCAGCGTCCCTGTGCGCCAGCAGATATTCTCCATCGAAGAAATGTCCGCAGGACATACAGTGATTCCGGTGAATCGACCCGTGCAGTTCGAATACCTTCCTGCTGCCAGCCCGCTGATGCAGCCCGTCGATGTTCTGGGTGATGACAGCGGACAGCTTGCCTGCGGCCTCCAGCTCCGCCAGCTTCTTGTGAGCGGCGTTTGGCTCGATGACCCCAGACAACCGCTCTCCCCCGGCAGGTAATCCGGTCTGTCCGGACGATTTCGGAGCCGCAAGGCCGCCCACAAGCAGCTTATCAAAGTAGAAACGATAGAAGTCCTCCGGCTGACGCATGAAAAAGGAATGACTTAGGATCGTTTCCGGCGGATACTTGTAGTGCTCGTGATAGAGACCGTCCTGACTGCGGAAATCCTTGAGCCCGCTCTCTGTGCTGACTCCTGCTCCGCCGAAGAAGACGATCTTAGAGGCGCCGTCGATCAGCGCCTGCAAGCTCCTGATCTTCTCCTCCAGATTTTGCTCGCTCATATCGCACTCCTTCCCGAGACTTCCTGATATTTGTTTCTTCAGCCTCCGCGCCGGCCTGTCAAGTCTCCTTCAGCAGGGCCGCGTAGACCTCTCTCTTTGGAATTCCCCGATCCCTGGCCACTGCCTTCATGGCCTCCTTTCTGTCCAGTCCCTGATCCAGATAGATCTGCATATGGCTGTCCATATCCATCTCCTCCCAGCGGGCCCGATCCTCAGAATCCGTCTCCTCCCAGGATTTGCCCTCGATGACCAGAACATACTCGCCGCGGGGCTCCCTCTTGCGGTAATAGTCCAGGCTCTGCCCCAGGGTCATCCGCGCTTTCTCCTCGTGCTTCTTGGTCAGCTCCCTGGCAACGGTCAGCTTTCTCTCCGGGCCAAGGGCCTCTGCCAGGTCCGCCAGGGTCTGCCTGAGACGATGCGGAGCCTCGTAAATAACCATGGTTCTGGATTCGCTCCTCAGCTCCTCCAGGATTCTCTTCTTTTCCTTCTTATCTCTGGGAAGAAACGCCTCGAAGGCGAAGCGCCTGCAGGGCAGGCCGGAAGAAGTTACTGCCGTGATGACTGCCGCGGGACCGGGGATGGCATAGACCGAAATCCCCGCCTCATAGCACATGCGGGTCAGTTCCTCCCCCGGATCAGAGATCCCGGGCGTCCCCGCGTCCGTGATACAGGCGATGGTCGCGCCCGCGCGCATTTTCCCGATCAGGACCCTGGCCTTGTCGATCTTGTTGAACTCGTGATAGGCCGTCATGGGAGTGTGGATCTCGAAATGCCGCAGGAGCTTCATGGAATCGCGCGTATCCTCCGCCGCGATCAGGTCCGCCTCTTGTAAGACACGGACCGCCCGGTAGGTCATATCCTCAAGATTTCCGATGGGCGTTGCTACCAGATAGAGACATCCTGCCATTGCTCACTCCTCTTTCTACAAGACTGTCCCGGCAAATCCACAGCCTGCTCAGGCGCATGCGCACTGTGATCTGGCATGTGCGCATCAAAATAGAGCTTCTTCACCTCATCCGTGTATATGCCCTGCTCCCGATAGATCACCAGAGGCGGCTCCGCCTTAAGCCAGCTTCGTCCCCCTCTGACCCCCTCCAGCAGAACCATATTGGGCTCCCGGTCCGCGTAGGGATAAACCAGGCGCATGCGCTTTGGCTCCAGTCCATAATCGTGCATCAGAGTCATGATCTCCACCAGGCGAAAGGGCCTATGGACAAAATAAGAATGGCCGCCGGGCCTCAATAGCCTGGCCGTCTCCCGAACCACATCCTCCAGGGAACAGAGCAGCTCATGCCTGGCAATGGCCATGGGACCCGATGGATTGGTCAGACCATGCTTATTTGTCATATAGGGAGGATTGCAGGTGACCACATCAAAGGAGGCCGGGCCGAAGATCTCGTGGGCCCGCTTCAAATCTCCCTCCACAATCTCAATGCGGTCTTCCAGGCCGTTGAGACGGGCGCTTCTCCGGGCCATATCACAGGAATCCGCCTGAATCTCAAGCGCCTTGTATTCCGCCCTTCCATACCTGGCTTCCATCAGAATCGGAATGACACCGGTGCCGGTTCCAAGGTCCAGAACCCTGTCGCCCTCCTTATTATTGGCAAATGCCGCCAGAAGGACCGCATCCATCCCAAAGCAAAAGCGACTGGGGCTCTGAATGATCTGATAGCCTTTTCGATCCAGGCTGTCCGCCCGCTCGCCCTCATGAACAAGCTCCTGCTGCCAACGCTCCATCTTACTTCCTGTCTCTATTCTCTCTCCCGCGGCTTTGGCTACACTGGATCAGATCCTTCCGTAACCTCTGCATTTGCCTTCCGTCCCTGCATCCCCCGCGGCTTCGACTACACTATAGCAAATCCCTCAGCGGCCGCTTTTATCTTACTCTTCGTCTCCGCTCTCCTGCCTGCGCCTGTAAGCGCTCCTGGAATAGCCTCCGTTCGCGCTCGGTCTGTTCGTCCCTCCCGGATCGCGTGACCCCCGCGCGGATTCGTCATATCTCTTTGGACCCGCTCCGCCGGCCTGCTCTCTTTTCTGGCCTCCCCTGTCCGGATAGGCCTTTTCCTGTCCGCCGCGCCGGTCACCGCGGGAATATCCCCCATCGGGATTCTGGTTTCTCCGTCTGCCTGTCCCGGCGCCTTCCCGCATGCGATTGCTCTTCTCGGGGCGATTCCCCCTGCTCCGCCGGCCCTCTTTGGCATGGTTTTCCCGCCTGTCCTGGTCAGAAAAGTTCCTCTGCTCTCTGCTGTCGGATTCCTGCTTCTCCGAGCTCTCCTGCAAAGTTCTTTTTGCCTGTCTGTCTTCTGCCGAACCTCTTCCTGCCTGACTGCGGTTTCCCCTTTGCTCTCGATTCTCCCGGTCCTCGGTCCTGTCTCTATCAGCCCGGCTGCCCGGCTTCCTGCGCCCCCTGTGCGCCACAAAGGTCAGCTCCTCCGCCGGATACTCCGCGATGTCTTTCTCATCGGCATTTTCAACGACGACCCTGGCGGTCTGGCGGAGGACATTGATATTCTGAACATAGCCCTCCTGCCCGTCCGGAATCGTGACAATATCGCCGACACGGGGCATCTTGGCATTGAGATACTCGTAGGTATCCTCCTCGTTTTTCAGGCAGCACATAAGCCTGCCGCAGAGGCCGGAGATCTTGCCGGGATTTAAGGACAGACTCTGCTCCTTGGCCATCTTAATGGAGACCGGAACGAAGTCCGTCAGCCAGGATTTGCAGCAGAGTTCTCTGCCGCAGGGTCCGATCCCTCCCATAATGCGGGTCTCATCGCGGACGCCAATCTGGCGCAGCTCAATTCTGGTGTGAAAGACAGAGGCCAGATCCCGAACCAGGCTGCGGAAGTCCACTCTCTCTTCCGCCGTGAAATAGAAGAGCAGTTTGCTGTTTTCGAAGGTGTATTCCGCGTCTACCAGCTTCATTTCCAGCCCGTGCTCACGGATTTTCTTCTTGCAGATGGCAAAAGCCTCTTTCTCCTTCTCCCGGTTCTGCTCCTTCCGTGCCAGGTCATCTTCCGTCGCCTTGCGGATGATCTCTCTGACCGGATGCTGGATCTTGTCGTCAGGAATTTGCCGGGGATTCATGCGAATCTCCCCCAGTTCCCTGCCTCTGGCTGTCTCCACCAAGACCTGATCACCGATCTTTAAATCCCGGTCACCCGGGGAAAAATAATAGATCTTACCGGTGCCTCGAAAGCGCACACCTGTAATGCTTGCCATATTCTATCTCCGTTCTCCCCGCATGCGCTCCATGAGCTGCTGCAGAATTAAGTCTGTATTCACGTTCGCGGCATCCTTCCTTCGGCAGGATTCGACCCCCTCGAAGATCTCCTCCAAATGCCGGTAAGAAAGCCCGTCCGCCAGGCGTTTGACCTGATAGACCTGATCGGCGAAGATCAGTCTGTCGGCCTGTCCTGTCGCCTTATATAATAGCACATCGCGGTAGAAGACCATGAGCAGGTCCAGATAATCCGTCAGGGGCTCCTTCTTCTCTTCCATCTCACGAATCCAGGCGATCCGGTCCGCATAGGTCATCTCGGAAATATGCCGGATCAGAGAGAGGACCATCTCCTTGCGATCGGCAAATTCCTGGGACTGGGCCAGAGCAATGGCCTTTCCCATATTTCCCTGGGCGAAGGCCACACTCATATCCGCCTGATAGTCCGGTATCTCGTAGCGCTTCATGAGCTCCCCGCGCACGAGAGCATCCGGCACCGGCTTTGTCTCCAGCAGGATACAGCGGGAGCGAATGGTCGGAAGGAAGGCCTGGGCATTCGTCGTCAGCAGGAGAATAACCGCATAGGAGGGCGGCTCCTCGATCGTCTTCAAGAGAGCATTCTGCGCCTGCTCATTCATCTTCTCCGCCTCATCGACGATATAGACCTTGTAATCGCTGTTGTAGGGCCGGATAACGATGTCGCTGTTGATCTGGCTGCGAATATCATCCACGGAGATGGTAGCCGGCTTCTCATGGGTCAGGTAGATAATATCCGGCTGATTGTGACTCATGGTCTGCCGACAGTGATGGCAGTGCCCGCAGGCATCCGCCCCCTTCTCCTCGCAGAGCAGGGTCTGCGCGAAGGCCTCCGCCAGCATCCGCTTCCCGGATCCCTCCTCTCCGCTGATGATATAGGCATGAGAGACCTTCTGATTTTGCAGGGCATTCTGTAAATGCCCTTTCAGTTCTTCCTGTCCGATGATGTCCGCAAACCGCATAACTTCCTTCTCTCACTCCCCGCCGCCTGTCCCCGAATAAAAGCGGCGATCTGCCTTTTTGTCTCCTCCAGGTCAAGATTTTCAAAGCGATGACTGATCCCGGCCCGGCGCAATCTCTCCTCCGAGAAATCCTCCTGGTCCGCCAGAAATCGACGGCAGAGCTCCGCGTACCTGGGTTCTTCCTGTTGCCTCTCCCTGGCCAGAGCTCTGGCCAGCCGCTCCCCGTCGTCCAGCCAGACATAGATATCACTGACCGCTTTCTCTCCAAAGTAGGATCGTATCTTATGATAGGCCTCCGGCGTCGTAATCAGAAGATAATCATGGCTGATCAAGTCTATGCTGCCGTCATCTGCGGTGAAATAGCTCCACTCCCCGCACATGGTCTGATAACTGCGCCGCTCAATAACCCTGCCGGCATCGATCAGGTCCTGCATTCCTCTCTGATCAACGAAATGATAGTCGACGCCTTCTCTCTCCCCCTCCCGCATCGGACGCGTGGTATAGGGAATGACCGGCGTCAAATCAAGCGTCGGATCCTCCAGCAGCTTCTTATAAATACTGTCCTTACCTGAGGCGGACTTGCCCAGAATACAGAAAATCTCAGCCATAATTTCCTTCTACTCTCTCCCTTCGTCTTTCTTCCGCTTCCCCTCAGCCTCCTGCCACGGCTCCATGGCACTTCCTTCCGCAGATCCTCAGCCTTCCTGCCGCGGCTCCATAGGCCTTCCTCCCGCAGAGCCTCAGCCTCCCTGCTGCTTCCTCCTGGCCCTCCTGCTGCTACACTCTGAGGGTGACCGCCTCCTCGGCAGGATTGTGGAAGAATCTCTCATCTCAGGGCTCAGGTTTCCCATCTCTCAATCCCAAACTCTAATCTCTCAGGATCCCGGATTTTTCATTTCACTTCCGAGCTCTTCTCTCAGAACCCGGGCTTTTCCCTCTCTCAGGCCCTGCACCTTCAGCCCATCCTTCAGCGCTCTCTTGAGATAGAGGATGACGCACTCTGTGATCTCTTCTCCACTGTGAACCAGGGGGATCCCGGGCGGATAGAGGAGAATGGAGTCCCTGCTGACGCGGCCGGCGCACGCCTCCAGTTCCAGATCCTCCCACTTCTCCTCCAGGGCCTGCCAGGGCTCCAGAAGCTTCCTGCGCGGGCCATAGACAATCCCGTAATCTATGGCGCTGTCAACTCCGTCGGCACTGTCACTTTTCCCGGCGCTGTCATCTTTCCCGGCGACATCAACTCCGTCGGCACTGTCATTTTCTGCGGCGCTGTCATCTTTCCCGCCGCTGTCGACTCTGTCACCTCCTGACTGTTCCCCCAATGTCTTATCCTGCAAATTCTCCGGCATCGCGCCGGTCTCCCTCAAAATTCCATCGATCTCAAGCAGAGCCCTCTGCAGCCGCTGCAGCCCCTCGCTGGTATCCATAAGGGAGGTCATAGCCAGAGCATAATCAAAAGAGGCCATTTCCAATTCCAGCTGATAGTCCTTTCGCAGCCATTCCATCAGCTCCTGCCCCGTGAGATTGGTTCGCGCGCAGGAGATGACGATCTTGCCCGGATCATCCGTCCGCAGAATCTCAAGCGCCCGCAAGCTCTCACAGGCCCTGTAAAAGTCCTTCAGATCGCGGGCATTTGCCTGAAAATAAGCCTCCCCTTCCCGGCGCAGAAAGCGCAGGGCCGCCGCCGCCTGCCCCATGAGAATATAGGAGGGAGACGAGGTCTCCAGATAGTCGATCATATCCGACACCCGCTCCCGGTCAGCCCCCGAGCCATGCGGCAGGAGCAGGGCTGCCGTCATCGTGTAAAAGGGCAGGGTCTTGTGGAGACTGGTCACCAAAAGATCCGCCCCCTGATCCGCCATGGAGGGCGGAAAATAGGGGTGGAAACCGAAATGGGCTCCATGGGCGGCGTCCACCAGAAGCAGGGCTCCGTGGGCGTGCGCGACCCGCGCGATGGCAGACAGGTCTGACACCACCCCCTCATAGCTGGGCGAAGTGATCGCCACAAGCTTGACCTTCCGTCCCACCTCCTCCGCGGCGCACAAGGCCTCCTGAACGGACGCGGCCTCAATCGGCCCCTGAAGGCCGTTCGACAGGGCCCGGGGATAGACATATTCCACGGACAAGTGACCCAGAATCACCCCGTGGTAGATGCTCTTGTGACAATTTCTCGCCATGAGAAGACTATCGCCCGGCTTCAAATGGGCCAGAAGGCTGACCAGATTCCCCAGGGTGGATCCCCCCAGCAAAAGGCGGGCTTCCTCCACTCCGTAGAGCTCCGCCAGGTCTCGCTCGATATCCGCGATCATCCCGCTGGCATCGTGCAAATCATCGAAGCCCTCGATCTCTGTGATATCCATCAGATTCGGATCAAGGTTCCGGGGGAAGCGGCGTTTGTGGCCCGGCATATGAAAAGGGTAGGCCTGACTCTTTCCATAGGCAAGCAGGGCCTGATCCAGGGCTCTCATCGGCGCCCCCGATACTTGTGCACCCGGTTTCTACGTGCCCTTCTCCTTGCCCTTCTGCGCCTGTTCAGAATCAGGAGGGCAAGCGCCAGGAGGACCAGAATCAGAAGCACTGCCAGAAGGATCGGCAAAATTACGGTTCGAAAGCCCTTGCCGATCCCGTCAGAGAGGCCGCCAAAGAAATTCCCGATTGCCCTTCCAATTCTGGAGGCTCCAGACGCCTTGTCCTTCTGGTCAGAAGTATTTTGAGCCTTTAAGGACTGGCTTAGCAGGGATCGGCCTCCCAGGGACAGGGTCAGCTGATAAACCTCCTCTCCCCCCTTGTCCGAATTTCCCGCGTTTCCTGTGCCCGTACCCGCCTGTCCGCTGCTCTGATTTCCAGCGTTCCCTGCGTCTGCACCCGCCTGCCCGCTGCCCGCATTTGCCGAATTCGTTCCCTGTCCGTTTTTCTTCGGCTCAAGCTTAACGGCCAGATCCCGGACAGCGGCATCCTTTGGCAGAAGAAGGGTTCCCTTTGCCTGCCAGGACAGCCCCTGCCTGCCGGACGCTTTGATCGCCTCGTCCACCTTGGACTGCAGGGTCTCATCCTCAAGAGAGGCCTTGTGGAAATTCGCCAGCCCCCAGTCCATCAGGGCAATCGTGTCCTTGTAGCTGTCATTTCCTTCCGCGCACATGCTCACACAGACCAGCTTCCGGCCATCCCTCTCCACATAGGTGACCAGGGAATGCCTGGCCTCATCGGTATAGCCTGTCTTCCCTCCCTGACAGCCATCATAGAGGAACTTGCTTGTCTTGTTGGCGGAGAGCATGGCATGGGTATTGTTAAGGGGCGTGGGATCCGCGTGTTTGTTGGTTGGCGGGATCTCATAGCGCCTGGTCCCGACCATCTTGCGAAGGGTCTCGTTCTGATAGGCTTCTCTGGCAATCAGGGCCAGGTCATAGGCGCAGGTATAGTGCTGGTCATCGTGCAGGCCGCTGGAATTGACAAAATGCGTATTGACGCAGCCCAGCTCCTTCGCCCGGTCGTTCATGGCCTGAATGAACGTGTTGTAGTCTCCCCCCATATTAGCGCCCACATGCTCCGCGATCGCGTAGGCGCACTCATTGGCGGAGGCAAGCAGCACCCCGTAGAGAGTCTGCTCCATGCTCATCTGTTCCCCCACATCTCTGGCAATGTGGGAGCTGTTGGTCTCGTTCTTGAAAACCGCGTCCGAGGAAAAGGTGATGGTCTCGTCGAGATTACTGTGCTCCAGGGCCAGCAGAGCCGTCATCAGCTTGGTCGTCGAGGCCGGATAGCGGGCCGTCTGATCCTCCTTGCCATAAAGGATCTCTCCGCTGTCCAGATCCATGAGGATGGCGGACGCCGACTGAACCTCCGGCTCCTGGGGCCAGGCCGCAGATGCCGCCTTTTCCTCCGCATAAACGCCCTTTGGCAGGGCGAACTGTCCCGCGGCCAAAAGAAGAGCCGCTGCCAAAATCAAAATTTTCCTGCTGTATGTCGTCAGTCGATGTAGATTCACTGTCATCCTCCGCATCCCTGCAATGTTACTCCCTGAATCCCTGCGAAATCCATTGCTCCCTGAACCTCTGCAAAATTCATTTTCAGTATAGCGGTCTGCCCTTCGAACTGCTATTCGTCTCTTCGTCTGGACACGTTTTGTTCACAATTTGCCCGAAATTTAGTCTTGCATTCCAAATATCTCTCCCATATAATATTCTTTGTCGCTGAGACAGATGGATTCTTATATCCGTTTGCTATGGGTCATTAGCTCAGCTGGCAGAGCACCTGACTCTTAATCAGGGTGTCCAGGGTTCGAACCCCTGATGACCCACTGAAAAGTCCTTATCTTGCAGAGATGGCTGCGGGATTTGGGCTTTCTTTTTATCTCAGTCCCGGCGTCTGCGCAGAAGCATCTTGCAGATCGGATTCCCTTTAGAGGAAAACTTCTCCTCATACTCCGTCATCACATTGCCCGCGCTCATCTTCTCATCCCGGTGCAGGTCGTAGGTCTTCTCCGCGATTTGAAAGGCAGGCGAGGCCGCCGCCGTCTCCAGCGAATAATCAAAGAGCTCCCGGTTATCGGTCTTGAATTCAATGCGGCCCTCTTCTGCCAAAATCTGATCATAGCGGGCAAAAAAGCCCTCTGATGTCAAACGCCGATTCGCATGTCTGGTCTTGGGCCAGGGATCTGAGAAATTCAGGTAAATGCACTCGACTTCCCCCGGGGCAAAGATATCCGGCAGCTCCCGGGCGTCGATACAGAGAAAACGCAGATTCAAGGGCATTTGTCCCTCCCGCTCCAGGGCCTCCATCTTCTGCAGGGCCCGATAGAGAACGGAGGGATAGCGCTCGATCCCGACATAGTTGATCTCCGGGTGCAGGCGGGCCATATCTATGATAAAGCGGCCCTTTCCCATGCCGATTTCCAGCTCTATGGCCTGTCCGCGCTCGAAGAGCTCCTGCCAATGTCCCTTCTGTTTCTCTGGCTCATGCACCACAAGCTGGCTATGTGCGACGGCCTCATCCGCCGCCGCGATTCTGCGCAATCTCATCTCATTCCCTCGATCTCTTTTGGCCGCTTATGCCTCTTTCTTACGACCCGACCTTCCTTCGTCGATTCCGGCTGCCAAAGCGCCAACCGCAAGCGTCAGGATTCCCTCGAAAGCAGATGAATGGCAAAACCGTTGATCTCCTCTGTCAGGTAGATCAGACGCAGAGACCCGTCTTCATCATACTGGGCGGAATCCTGGTCAAAGGAATAGCCCTGTGCCTTTAGCTCCCGGATCGCCTGGTCCATATTTGGTGTATAAAAGCCCAGGTGCCCCTTGGTCCCCCGGCCCTTCTCCTTCATGAATTCAATTCTGTTGCCTGCGCCAAACCATGAGATCGGGGTCTCCTGCCCCTCCTCCATACCGAGTACATCGCGGATGAAGCCGCGCATGGCGTCCATCTCCTCCGCGGTCTCCGGATTGATTCCAACATGTACCAATGACAGCGCGATTGCCTTCATTTTCCGCCCCTCCTGGTAAGGCAAATTTTGTATTCCACGATAAAATCAATTCTGTGTTCTGTCCATAGGAATCTGCTCTTTTCTATATCGGAAAGCTCCGGACACAACTCGAGCAGGTTTCACTTGTCCCTTGATCCAATGAAGTAGGGGGCAGCGACAAAGAGGATGCCGCCAATCATATTTCCCAGCGTGACGACCAGGAGGTTGTAGCACCAGCCTCCCAGGCTGACGGCCTGACCGGCCGGATTCAAGAGAGCAGAGGTCAGCAGGGTCATGTTGGCCACACTGTGCTCAAAACCGGTCGTGATAAAGGCGAAGAGGCACCAGAAGCACATGAGGATCCTGGCGCTGTCACTCTTGACCCGAAAGCCACACCATACCGCCAGACAAACCAGGATATTACAGAGGATTCCGCGGCTTAAGAGAGGAATGAATCCGGCGGACATTTTTGCCAAAGCTCCCTTGGCGATAAATGCCGCCACCGCTTCCGTCTGCAGGCCGCTGGCGAAAAAGAGCAGAGCTAAGAGCATTGATCCCGCCAGATTGCCAAGCCAGCATACGACCCAGAGCTTGATGGTATCCGCCAGACTGACCTTACCTTCCATCACGCCCGAGGACATCACCATGGTATTCCCGGTAAAGAGCTCTCCACCCGCTATCACTACCAGACTCAAGGCAACTCCGAAGGAAAGTCCCATCACAAGCTTCGTGGCCGGGTTCCCGTTTAAAAGACCTCCGATGGTAAAGATGAGCAGGATTCCAAAGCCGATATAAGCGCCTGCCAACATGGACAAGAGAAAGTAACCCAGAGGATTCTTCTTTAACAAACTCAGCTTAACTGTCGCGGCATTGGTCATCGCCGCAAATTCTTCCTTATACATATGCGTTCCTCTTTCCTCAGGCTAATTTCCATCAGACTATTTTTTCAGGCTAGTTTTCATCAGGCTACTGTACGCCCTGTGCACCATTCTCTAACCACGGGCATCGTCCTTTTCTCCAGATAAGCGATCAATCGCCCCTGAATCTCTTTGTCGCAGGCGGATCGGTTTGCCCGAACTTCCCTTCCCTTTTCATTATACAGGAATTCCGGATATCCGTCCTCTGTCGCCAAAATCGGACCAGATTTAGCATACCCACAAAACCCAGATTTATCGCAGGTGAGTTCCTCCTTATTGCCCCTCTTGTTTTACCTCGTTCCGTCAGTATTTACACTCTCCGTGAAATATCCCGCTGGCTGAAGCAGCTGGAATGATTTTACCAGATAAGCATATGCCAATGGATCCACATTGCGGATATACCCAATCTTTTTAGCCCCTTTTATTGTCAGCCTGTCCTGACTGTATTGTCCCAGATCAGTAACCCTTGTGTATTCCTCTTGTCCTGTCAGAATGCATGCTGCCAGATACATCACCTCACAGGCCATCATCCCTGCATTTTCTCCATTGATCCTTCCCCGGAAAATATGCCCTTGTATAGAGTTGATGCCGTCAATGAAACCCTGATAATCATCCGATCGAATTCCACCACGCCCCATAATGCATAGACAGCTATCAATCGTGTCCAGCAAAACCTCCTCAACAGAGCTACTCAAGCTGCGGTATCCCATTTCGACCTGCGCGACATGGCGATACACATCGGCGACCGTTTGGAAGTCATCCATTTCTCCACTGAGTGTCCAACAATCAAACATCTGCTTGATGATCTCAAGTTCCTTATCTTTCCCAAAAGGTATTCCTATCGTGTGTGGTGCAAATGCCGTCAACTTATCGCCAAGGATACCGTTTTTGTCTGGCACCGTTACAATCATGTCCCTTCCCTCACTTAACAGCAAGTGGTTACGGATTGGTCTTTCTATCGTCTTCTTGTAAGGATTATGCTCAAACAGCACATCCAGCAGAATATGGATCTCCTTACCTGTCCGTGGTGATTGAAACAGAAAACGAAAATGACGTTTCTCAATGTTATTGCTTCCCTTTCGGACATGCTCCTCCACACTCAGGAAAGGAAATATCTTAGCTGCTTTCGCAATATAGTTATCTATATCTGTGCCAGGTTCAACGATGATATCAATATCTGTGCTTAATCTCCGAGGCTCATCTAAAAGAATAAGAAGAGCTGTGCCTCCCTTAAAAACAAAAGGCAGATTAACTGTCCGAATCGCCTCCAGAAGGCCAAATGCAAATATTGTCCGTTCCCTCTCTCATTCAAGCTCCGCCATAATCTGTTTAATCTCCGCAGCCCTGTTCCTTCTTCTTGCGTAACGGAGTATCTTTGGTCTTTCGACTCTATAGGTCTTCATTGCCTGTTCCACAACAGACGCATATTCTGCCACACTGTATGTACTGCGAATCAACTTATCGCAGTATATATCTACCAGCATTTTTTCCATCGTGATGATATGAGGGTGATTCGCAGACCGCGGTGCCTCTGATACCATGTCTGTTACAATGATGCAATTTGAAGCCCAATACAGATTAAAATCTTTCTTTGAAGGCTTATACATAACATTCATGTATCCGGCTTCCTGCAGAAAGCGAAACACAAAGACACTTGTATCCTTTTCAAGCTGAATAAATATTGTATTCTGGGCGACCAAATGATTTAGGAACTCATTTAAAAGAACTGTTTCAAAAATCGTAAATTTTATATATGGAAACTTCACAGTCACTTTATTCAGAAGCTCATTCGAAAGATCCGAATAGACAGGCTGATATTCCGGTAACACATCCCCTTCCTTAACCATATATTCGCCAAAGCCCGTTCGGGTGATTCCGCCAGATTTCAACATGCCGCCAACCGCCCACTGATAAGAACCATTATTTAACGACGGCTTAGCTTCCCTGAGCATAGAGACCAGTTGCTGTCGACTATACTTCACTTTCGGCTCCATATTTTGCGTTGTCTTGTCATACCAGGGCATTGATCTCACCTCCTGTCAGTAAATACTTCGACAGATTTTACGCTGAGATCTATTATAAATTGGAATACATCCTCAATCAATATATCTTGGCACTTTTTCCATTTTTTGCCAAAATATATTCTAAGAACATGTCATCGGCCTTTTCGCTTTTATCATCTTCAAGGCGGCGGTGATACAGGCAAATCCGGGTATGGCTTCCCCCTGGATGATGGCAATCACAAGCGATCCCAGTCCGGAGAAAATACCCTTGAGCACGACGATCTCACAGGTGCTTTTTGAGGAGATCCTGCTTTGTCAAAAGAAGGGTGCTCTCCCGCTCTTTCCTGTGAAACAGAGACAAAATGCCTGTGCCGATCCCGGCTCCAAGGTACAAGAGCGCAGCTATCTCTGGTCCTCCAAAAATTCGATTGGCTCGCGGTCTTTCGCCCGCATTGTGGCATGGACATGGACATGGACCGAAGTTGGGATAAAAAGAGGTATTGCTTTCGCAGCTTTTCTGTCGGCTTGTCGTCTGAAATTATCTGTTGACAACGATGTTAGGTTGTACTAACATCGTTATCGAGGATATCCTTGATAAAAGAGGAGGAAAATTTGTCTGGGAAAAGACTATCAAAAGACGCGAGGGAAAAACAAATTCAAAACGCGGCAAAAGAAATTTTTTGAAAAAAGGTTTTTTCAATACAACAATGGATGATGTCATTCTGTGCTCAGGCATGTCGGTCGGAGGAGTTTATCACTATTATAAAAATATATATGAGATTTTTATGACATCATGTCCCGGGGGCTTGACTATGGCGAGGAGAGAAGCCTTTTAAAGACAGGAGGAAAGCATACTTTAGAGACCTTTGTGACCTATATGCTGGATAAAATTTTTGACGACAACGAGTACAAAGATTTATTCACCATCCTTCTGGAGGGAATCGCAAGAGATCAAAAGCTGTTGGAAATATACAAAAAACTCAACATTAAGTATATTGACATACTGCATCGGGCCTTTAAAGACAGCGACATCCCGAATGATGTATTAGAGGATCCGTTTTTAATATTCTTCACGCACTCCTTGTTGATGGGCTACACCTCGTTTGGACCTTTAGGGGGAAAAGAAGCCTTTCAAAAGAACAGAGCTATCGTAAAAAGTATGATTTTACTCTATTTAAATGAATCTCAAGGGAGGAAAGACAAATGAAATTAAAAGACGTTATTATTGTCAGCTTACTTGGAGTTGTGGGTTTTGTAATTAGTATGATCTCAGGAGTGATCACGCAGGCCTTTGGAACATATGGCGTTTTTGTACATGTCTCCATCGGAAGCTTGTTATGCGCTCCCGTCTATTTTGTCATGTGCCATAAAATTCCCAAAAGAGGAACGGTTTTTATTTACTATCTGTTAGCGGGGATTATCTATTCCATTATGGGATTCATTCCCATGCTTCCAATTATGGCTTCAGCCGGCCTTTTTGGAGAATTATGCATCGGCAGCAGGAACAACTATACAAGCGATGACAGGATCAGTCTCTCCTATGTAATCTCTCAGGTGATTTACGCCCTTCACGGTTTTTTCTTTATCCTCTTCTTAGGCGTAGAGGGATTGGCAAAAACCTTCCCAAATTTATTTACGGCGGAAAAGGCCCAGATGGTAAAGGATACCTTCTTCAACGCAAAGAATATGGCAATCATATTGGCTGTGGAAATCATTGCGGCTGTTTTGGGAACACTGCTCGGCAAATATATTTACAATAAATTTTTTAACCGGGATATCAAAAAAGAAGGAATTCTGTCTTGAGCTTTACAGATCACACCAAAGAAAACCCAGGCGTCAAACCACTTTCAATCGGCATTCTCATGATGATTTATACAGGCATTGTGTTCTTCAGCACAATGCCTGTATATTGGATGATGCTGATTTTCAGTTTTGGATTGCTCATTCTCTTGAAAAGGAAAAAAGCAATCTCCCTGTTCTTATTTTATATTGCTCTCTTCGGACTGATTTTACTCATTTCAGGCCAACCCGCGATTTCAGGATGGATCGGATCGATCTATACCATGGGCCTTATTATTCTTAAGCTATTCCCTCTATGGATTTTAGCGGCTATCCTATCCGGCTTTCGCACATCGACAATCATATATTCCTTAAGGCGCCTTCATCTGCCGTATTCATTATGCATTGGGGTGGCTGTTTTTTTCCGTTTTATCCCGGAATACCGAGCCTATTTATCAGAAATAAAGGAGGGCTTAAAGGTCAGAAACATGGGCTTACATCTTTTAAGACCCATTCACAGTGTAGAAATTTATTTGGTTCCCCTGATTTACAAGGCCTTTGAAACAGGGGAGCTTCTATCCTGCGCTCTGATTACAAAGGGAATTGAATATGATTGTAAAAAAACCTCTTATGAAGATCTTTCTTTCGGCTGGATGGACTACGGCATTATCTTCATCGGATTTGTGTTTTTGGGGATTACGATATGGCAAAAAGTATAAAAGTTGATATCGAGAAATTTTCATACGGCGAAGAGACGATTTTACAGGATATCCATTTTTCTGTAGAAAAAGGAGAATTCATCGTTATTACTGGCCTGTCCGGCTGTGGGAAAACCAGCTTGCTGCGATTGTTAAACGGCCTGATTCCAAACCTGTACGACGGAGAGGTCAGCGGAACAATAAAGATATTGGATAGGTCGCTTTCTGACTATAAGAAAGGAGAAATCGCGAAATATGTCGGCAATGTCTTTCAAAATCCCAACGATCAATTTTTTTCGAGAGAAGTGGAAAATGAAGTGGCCCTTATTGGCGAGAATATGGGAATGGCGCGCCCGCTGCTGCGCGAAAGGGTGCGAGATGCCTTACAGGAGCTCAATATTATCGATTTAAAAGACAAAAATGTGAGGGAGCTCTCCGGAGGGCAAAAGCAAAAAGTAGCGATTGCTTCAACCCTTGTATTTGACAGTGAGATTATTTTTTTCGATGAGCCCTCGGCAAATCTTGACTATAAAGCAACAAATGACCTCGAAAAAATCTTAAGGCATTTGAAAGAGCAAGGTAAAACTGTAATTATCGCAGAACATAGATTGTCCTATTTGAGCCGGCTGTTGGACCGCCTGATCCTTTTGAAGGACGGCAAGCTCCGGGCGATTTTTACAGCTGAAGAGCTGACAGCTGATGTTGAACGAGAAAATAATCTGCGTTCTTTTCATCAACAGGATTTAAAAGCGACGATGGAGGCCCCCAATAATGATCCGATGATACACGTTGAAGACGTTTCTGTCTCTAATCACGAATACTGTTTGAAGGAGCCTGTTAATTTCACCTTAAACCAGGGGGAATGCATGGCGTTAATCGGTGAAAACGGGATCGGTAAGACAAGTCTTGCAAAAGAGCTGACAGGGCTGATTCCAATGCGAAAGGGGAATACATCCTATGGACAATCTGCTAGAAGCAGGTTATCTCATGTGGCAATCAGCCTGCAAAATTGCAGCAACATGTTTTTTTGCGAAACGGTTGAAAAGGAATTAATTCCGAGGGATAAAAGCAGAGATCAAAGGTATTTGGCAGAGGCCAAAAAATATCTGATTGAAATGGAACTATGGGATAAAAGACTCTTGAACCCCCATGACTTATCAGGCGGCGAAAAACAGAGATTGGCTCTTCTTATCGCTCTGCTTAAAGATTCTGAATTTGTTATTTTGGACGAGCCCACGGCCGGACTGGATTATCGCAGGATGACGCTTGTCGCAAACGCTATCAAAGAAAAAATCAAGAGCACCCCTGTCATGCTCATAACTCACGATATTGAACTTATGTTTCAGACCTGCAACACTGCCTATCTGCTTTCCAAAAATGGAAACAAAAAGATAGATGTCCCGGGGAATGAACGTATAATATTAGATTTCCTGAAGCAAAATACATTTTGAGACTTCCCAGAAGTCATTCCCTCGCATATAGTCGTATGAAGCATCCGTCATAAAACGTATGCTATTTTCTCTTGCCTTTTGATAAACGTCCGGTTCCGATGTTTTGAACGTCTTCAAGCCTATTGTCTTCCTCCTCAGAATCTGACAACAATCCATGTAGCAAAATGATACTCCAGGAATCGAAATCCGACAGGATAACCTCTGATTCTGAATATTCCGAGCTCAGGGTACCATCATTCCGCAGAATGATACCGTTCGTCCGCAACAGCGTACTTCTCTGATTATCGAATAAATTTCGCGGCATAGTACCGTTTTTCCGCGCATGCGTACTGCGGCAAATCCGGCGTAGAATCCAAGATGGGAAATAGTCCCGATTCTACGAAAGAAGGCCTTTATTATGGCCAAACGGATTCAGGTGCGGCTGATTATGCAGTTGCACGCAGACGGTATGTCACAGGATGACATCGCCACAAGCCGACACATGTCGAAAAGCTCTATCAGCAAGGTGCTGGCTGTCGCAAGGGAGAAGAACATTACGTATGCGGATATCAAGGACAAGGATGATACCGCTGTATACAAGATGTTTTTTCCGGATAATCTTCTAACGGAAGACATCTACGAGCTTCCGGATTACGATGCCGTCAGCGAAGAGCCCAAGCAGGTCGGTGTCACGATGATGAATCTCTGGAAAGAATACAAAGACAAATGCCGTGAACACGGAACCATAGCCGTCGGGAAAACGAAATTCTTCGACGATTATGCGAAATACCGCCAGACACATGATATTTCCAACCACCTCGAACATAAGCCCGGCGAGCGCTGTGAGGTTGACTGGAGTGGCCCCACAATGAAGGTTGTGAACCGGTACACCGGCGAAGCGATTACGGTCTATCTTTTTGTCAGCTGTCTCACGTACAGCCGTTATGCTTACGTAGAGGCGACGCTGAATATGAAGATGGATACCTGGCTCAGATGTCGTGTCCATATGTATGAGGCCTTTGGCGGTGTCCCTACGCGAACGATTTGTGACAACCTCAAGACCGGTGTCGTTAAACATCCTAAGGAAGGAGAAGTTATACTTACCGATGCCTACGAGATGCTGGGACTCCATTACATGACGGCGATCATGCCAGCTGCAGTCAGAAAACCGAAACAGAAGGCATCTGTAGAAAATACAGTTGGGAACATTGCAACCGCTGTAATCGCCTCACTTCGCCACCGCACGTATTATGATGTTTCTTCACTGCAGGAAGCTATCAGAGTGGCTGTGAAGCGTTATAATGACCAGTCATTCCAGAAACGTACAGGAAGCCGTTCTTCCATCCTTGAAGAGGAGAAAAGGTATCTCCGCCCGCTTCCAGCAGTTCCATATGAGGTATCGACACTTGTTCCGGATCGTAAGGTTTATCCGAACTGCCACGTTTCTCTCCTGAAAAACTGGTACTCAGTGCCGTATATCTACCGTGGCAAAAAGGTGGATGTCAGATATACAGAGACAACTGTTGAAATCTTCTTTGACCATCAGCGGATCGCCTCACACCCGAAGTTCCCCGATTATGTGACGAACAGGTATTCCACCCATGCGTCGGATATGCCGGATGAGTTTAACAAACCGGAAATGGATCAGGAACGCATGTGTGCATGGGCTTCTACCATCGGGCCGAACACCAGGGAGGTAATTGACCGGATCTTCCGCAGCGTAAAATTAAAAGAACAGGGCTATAATGCAGCTTTGTCCGTGCTTCATCTCAGCAGGCATTACTCGAATGACCGTTTCGAAGATGCGTGTCAGATTGCCCTCGCGAATACCACATCGCCCCGTTACAAATATCTTAAGGCGATTCTGGCGAGCAATCAAGGCCTCGTCCTCCGCGAGCGTAAAACCACTCAGAATAAGCCTGAAATCTCACAGACGGAGGACAATGCCTCAGGAGCTTATGTCCGCGGCGCCAGTTATTACGGAGGAGGTGCTCACGATGATCAGTGATGAATCCAGACGTAAACTCCGCGAAATGCAGCTTGAACAGATGGTCGAAGCGCTCGATAACCAGGAGGCAAACCGGGAGACTTATCTAAGCATGAGCTTTGATGCCCGTCTGAATCTTCTGATTGACGAATGCTACACCGCGAAGAATAATGACCGCGTCAAAAGGCTGCTCCGTTGTGCAAAGCTGAGGTATCCCAATGCAGACATCAATACGATGTACTATGAGGGGCGCGACCTGAACCGGAACACCGTACTTGGTCTTGGCACATGTGGCTTTATTACCAGCCGCACCAACCTCATCATAAACGGTTTTACAGGTTCCGGAAAGACTCATCTGGCTTGTGCAATAGGGAAGGAATCCTGTAGGCATCTGCACCGGACACGATATTTCCGTATGCCAGAAATGCTCGAGATGCTGAACCTGGCAATGGAAACTGGCCACAGCATTACCAGTACTGTCACGAAACTTTCGAACTATCACCTTCTCATCATAGATGAATGGCTCCTCGATATCCCTTCTGAACAGGAGGACAAATATCTCCTGGAGATCTTCGAAAGACGTTACGATCAATGGCCGACCATCTTTTGTTCGCAGTACAAAACGAGCGAATGGCATCCCCGCCTCGGCGATGGTGTCGTTGCGGATGCCATCATGGATAGAATCGTCCATAATGCAATGACTATTAACTCAGGGACGATGAATATGCGGGAATTCCTTGCCGCACATCCAATCTGACCCTGCGGTATCATTTGGCGGAAAGGCGGTACCCTTGTCGCGGTCAAAAGACCGCTCGCCCGGATTAGCGGTCTTTTGACCGCGGAATATTCACTGATTCTGGTATATCAATCTCCATGCAGGCAAATCGTTCGCCTTTCCAGCCGTTTTCCCCTCGTTCCCTGCGAAGATCAAGTTTCTTACGCTCTCCCTCCCACATATACCAAGCCCAGACAGGATAGGAAACGCCTTTTGCGCCATCTCTTTATATTCCTTCACAAACAGATCAAGCGGTCACTTTAACTTTTATCCAAACTTAGTCATCCTTATTTTTCTTTGTCGAAACTTTTCAATGTAAATGCAACACACTGTTGCATTTACATTGAAAAGTTTCGATCGGTTTTCAGTGTTTGCAAAATACACTTTTCGAACTTGACAATTTAACGCGCGTATGGCAAGCTCATTTTGCAAAAGGAGGTATGAGTGATGCATGCCCTTATCAATCGCCCGGTCTATATGGAACAGCTTATCAGCTTCCGGGAAAAACAAATTATAAAAGTGGTGACAGGAATCCGTCGCTGCGGAAAATCAACGCTGTTTGATTTGTACTGTGAGTATCTGCGAAAGGATGGCGTCGGGGACGATCAGATCATCCGTATCAATCTTGAAGATCCTGATTATTTCGATATACAGGACTATATGCAGTTATATAACTTGATTAAGGATCGTCTGGTCTCTGACAAAATGAACTATATCTTCATTGATGAAGTACAGACAGTTCCAAACTTTCAGAAGGCTGTGGATGGTCTTTTTATCAAGCCAAACTGCGATGTATATATCACAGGCTCGAACGCCTATATGCTGTCCGGCGAGCTGGCAACCCTTCTCTCCGGCCGCTATGTTGAGATCAAGATGCTGCCGCTTTCCTTTAAGGAATACATTTCCGCATTGGAAGATGATACGGACTTGCAAATGAAGTACCAGCGCTATATTCAGAATGGATCGTTCCCCTATATTCTGCAATTATCCCGCCGCCGAGACATCAATGCGTATCTGGAAGGAATCTATACTTCCATCGTCTTGAAAGACATTGTTGCAAGGCATCGTATATCCGATGCAGGGATGCTTGATAGTGTAATCCGATTTATGTTTGATAACATTGGCAATCTGTGTTCCGCAACCAATATTGCGAACACCATGACCTCCAAGGGACGCAAGATTTCAGCGCCTACGGTGGAAAACTATCTTTCCGCTCTTGTTGACAGCTTTGTTCTCTACAAAGCAGGCAGGTATGATGTGAAGGGAAAACAGCACCTTGCTACCGGCAGCAAGTATTATCTCTCCGACATTGGTTTGCGCTACTACCTGCTTGGCAGCAAGCGGGCCGATTTGGGGCATATTCTGGAAAATGTCGTATATCTGGAGCTGCTGCGCCGGGGTTATGAAATATACATTGGGAAAGTTGGTTCGGCAGAGGTTGATTTTATCGCAATAGGTGACGAGGGTGAAGAATACTATCAGGTGGCGTACACTGTAAATGACGCCGATGGAAAAACCCTCGCGCGTGAGCTTGCGCCATTAGAAAGTATCAAGGATCACAATCCGAAACACCTAATTACCATGGATTTCGTTCCGCTGACTTCCCACAACGGGATCAAGCAGATCAACGCTTTAGAATGGCTGCTGCACTAACTTTATAATAAGCGACCTCGAAGCAAGTAAGGATGATTTGTTTGATTCTTATTGAAATCGCGCTTTGACGATTACTACATGTTCCATACACTTTAGACACTAAGACAACAAAGGATGGTTGGAAAACGGTAATGAGATTAGAAAAACTGAGAATTAAAGGATTTCGCAATTTCAATGATACAGAAGTAGTGTTTCAAGAGAAGTCCCTTATCATTGGTGCTAACGATGTGGGAAAAACAAATCTCTTATATGCATTAAGACTCTTATTTGACAAAACAATCAGCGAGCACGATTTGGAATTGTCCGATAGTGACTATAATGCATATTCTGGTACGGATGCTATTGAAATAACCGCGTTCTTCTGCGAAGTTACTGAGGAGTGCTTATTAAGTACTTTTGGCGGTGCAGTTAAGGATGGTAAAGTGGTTATTAGATACTCAAATCATAAAGGCGGTACGTATAAGATTTGGGCCGGTTACGACACTACAACTCTTTCTGAACTTCAGACTAGGCAATACATTAAAAGACTGAATATGCAGTATGTTGATACAAATCGAAATCTGTTTTCTTTCCTAAATCATGAGAGAATCAGAATGCTGCAAATGGCAAAAGAGAAGTTATCTGCTGAGGATGTCGCTTCAGACACTCAAAAGATACAGCAAATACAAGATGGTTTGAATGCAATTAACAATGATATTAGTTCTTTGCATTATATTTCCACTTCTCTGGAACAAGTGAATAGCGAATTAGGAAAGTTATCGGTACATAACGAAGACCAGACTGTTCGCTTTATAGCAGGAGAGAGTAAGGCTGATAAGCTACTCGACAATCTGATCTTAGCATATTCTACGGGTGATACTCCTTTGTCTATAGGTGGAGATGGGAGAAACAACCAAATTTTTCTTGCAACATGGATTGCAAAACAACATATTCAGGAAAGCATTGATCATGTAACTTTTTATGCGATTGAAGAACCTGAAGCACATTTGCACCCGCACCAACAGCGCAAATTATCTGCGTATATTCAAGAAAACTTTGATGCTCAGGTTTTCGTAACTACACATTCACCGCATATTGCATCAAGATTCGATCCTGCCAGTATCGTAAGGCTGTATGCCGAGAACAAGTACACTTTTGCTGCTTGCGGTGGATGCAGTCACATACTGAAAACCGTATTTGATAACTTCGGATATAGACTGAATTCTTTATCAGCAGAAGCCTTCTTCTCTGACGGTGTTTTTCTGGTTGAAGGGACTTCGGAAGTGTTGCTGTATACGGCTTTAGCGAAAGAGATAGACCTTGAGTTGGATCGACATAACATATCTGTTCTCTCAGTCGAGGGAATAGGCTTTAAGCCATATGTGGCAGTATTCAATGCGCTGAATATTCCGTGGGTGCTGCGAACCGATAACGATATTTTCTCAAAGCCGAAGAATGCTCCAACAAAAAAATACTTTGCCGGCATATCACGAATAATGGGGATTATTGAGGGTATCGGTGACAACAGTACCGGATTACTCAATTATTGGGAGTCTCATTCTCAAGAGAATGAGTGGGATAAAGATAAGGAACCCCCTGAATCTGCTGCGAAGTTAAATGTTTATATAAGGGCATTAGCGGAGCATTTGGGCATTTTCCTGTCTGAAACTGACCTGGAAAATGATCTTGCAAATAGCACTTTGGCTGGTGCACTTGTAACGCATTATGGGAAAAGTGAACATTCAGCTCTCGTAAGTTCGATGCAAAAGAAAAAAGCTGAAAACATGCTTGAATTCATAAACAGCAATTATAAGAATCTCTCTGTTCTCAAAGGAAGTAAAATAGCAGCGCCTCTTGAAATGATAGTTAACACAGTTGTGGGAAAGGTGCGTCCTGGTGATGATAAGACAACCGACTGATGAGCAAAACAGAATAATCAGTCATACTGGCAATATTGTAGTTACTGCTAAGCCCGGATCGGGGAAAACATACACGATAGTCGAAAAGATCGCAGATATACTCCCTGGTTTGCCTGCGCACAAGGGAGTAATTGCTATATCGTTTACAAACAAAGCAAGTGACGAATTAAAGAAACGCTGTAAATATCGGTGTTCCGATACAAAACAATCCTTCTTTGGGACAATTGATAAATTTTATATCTCACAGGTTATCATTCCTTTTGCAAGTCATGTTACAGGCAAAACAACTGACTTTGAAATTATTGACACAGTTTCCGAAGAAAGCCGATTTGCTGCTCTTTCAAAGTGTGAGGGCGAGCTGTCTTCGACAAAAACTGCACTTTTGGTTGAGGGGTTGTGCGAAGGTAAGATTTTTCTAAAATACACCGGTGAAACAGCAATGTATCTGTTGGAAAATGTGCCAGGGGCGCTATATTATATTAAGGCAAGGTATTCCCATATTATCATTGACGAATATCAGGACTGTGGGGATATTCAAGATAAAATCTTTCTAAAGTTAGTTGAAAATGGTTTGATTGGAATTGCTGTTGGTGACATTAATCAGGCGATATACGGATTTACAAACCGATTTCCTAAATATTTGATTGCCTTAATTGGGCGAACCGATTTTACACATTTTGAGTTGACCAGAAATCACAGGTGCCATCCTGGGATTTCTGAATACTCGCTATGTCTTTTTAATGCATCAAAAACAATACCAGAAGACAAGAGAGTTTTTCTAGTTCGTGTTGCGGGGGATGAACGTAATATTGCAGCAGCAATAGATGCTCGTATTGATGCAATAAAAGAAAAGTACGACGTTTCCAATAATAATCAAATAGCTGTTCTATGCAGAAGCAATAGCACTGTTTCTATAACAAGCAATGCCTTGCGGACGCCGCATAAAATATTTGAAGAGACCGTGCTTGATAGAGACAACTCTGAATCCGGACGGTTTTTTCGGGAGCTTCTCTCTTCTTGTTTCGACAAAAATACGTTTGCTGTTGACTATGCTGAACAGCTATTCTCTGAAGAATTTGAGCCAACAAAGTATAGATCAGCTCTTCTATTGTGCCAGAGAGTTTTCACATATCCCCTTGACACTTTCTACGAAGCAGAAAGTGACATCAAAGAGCTCGCTAAATTGGTTTGTGCACAAAAGATAACCGCAGCTTCGGTGAATAATCTTCAATCAGTTATAAGAGATACCCAACAACTAAAGAATTATATTCCTGCGTTGGACGATGAGATTAACCTGATGACGCTACATAAATCTAAGGGGCTGGAATTCAATATTGTCTTTCACATGGACCTGTACAAATGGATAATGCCAAATGAATACGGCGATGAAACGTCCATTCTTCAAGATTTAAATCTTCACTATGTTGGAATAACAAGAGCAAAAGACGTGTGTTATATTATGAATGGGAGTAGGCGTTATAGGAAAAGACAAAATGATTTTATTTCCGCTGAGCCATCCCCTTTTCTTAACAGACCCGGACTCGTAGAAAGAAGATACGATGTTTGTTGGTAATAAATAACTACAACTTGCATAAACATACTTAGAAATAAAGTGTTCTTGAAATGCGTCTCTTCGGAGGCGCTTTTCATTTGTCAAAAATCAAAAAAGGAGGTTCACACATGCCAAGCAAACTTCAACTCTATTCTCAGATGGCCGATGACGCCGCGCGGCAGATCGCCGGCAGCTATCGAAGCTGGACCTGCTTTCTGGAGATGGCGGCACGGCTCTACAAGTATCCGTTCAATGAACAGCTCATGATCTATGCCCAGCGTCCCGATGCCGTTGCCTGTGCGGAATACGATTTCTGGAATGACCGCATGCGGCGCTATGTTCGCCGTGGCTCCAAAGGAATTGCCCTGATCGACTCCAGCGGCGACAATCCACGCCTGCGGTACGTCTTTGATGTGTCCGACACCAGGGGCCGGGAAAACTCGATCCCCGTGTGGCGCTGGCGCTACCGGGAGGAATATGCCGATACGGTATCTGCGGCATTGGAACGTGCCTACGACGTTTCCGGTGAAAACGGCCTTGCAACGCAACTTGAACAGATCGCTTCCCGACTTGCAGGTGAGTATTGGGACACCAATGCGAGGGACATCATCGACATCATTGATGATTCTTTTCTCGAAGAGTATGATGATTTCAACATCGGAGCGGCATTTCGGAACGCCGCGACGGTCAGCATCACCTACTCCCTCCTGTCTCGCTGTGAGTTGGGACCGGGAGATTATTTTGAACATGAGGACTTTCTGAGTATTTTCGATTTCAATACGCCTGCCACGGTTTGTGCCCTGGGCACGGCGGTCAGTGAGATCAACCAGCAGGTTCTCCGTGAAATTGAAGCAACCATACGAAACTATGAGCGCGCCCGCCGCGCAGAAAGGATGGAAAGCCATGAGCGAACCGACTTACACGAAGAACGGGGACTATCAGATTCCCGACCTGAGCCTAACGGAGCAGCCGCAAATGTCCCTGGGCAAGTACGGAAGGATGCGGAAGAATTATCTGAAGGAGCAGCGCCCGGTACTCTGGAACCGGATGCTCCTGTCCGAGACACTTTATCCCCATCTGAGGGAGATCAACGAGACAGCGAACCGGAGGCTGGAGCAGCTCATGCCGGAGCTGATGAAGCAGAATGGAGTGACGGAGGAGCTGAAGGCCAGCGACCCGATGAAGTGGACGGGCCTGATGAACAACCTGAAGGCACAGGCAGAGGAAACGATCCTTACGGAGCTGGTGTTCAGCTAAGCCTGTTTCCCGCAGAAGCAGAACAGATCGCACAAATCGAACGAGCGGAGAGCTTTGATGAAAAGCCCTTCGCTTTTTCTTTTGCCGATGAGGACATCGACAATCTGCTCCGTTTCGGAAGCAATGCAGACAATGCCCGCATGGTAATTGCCGCAGAGTTTTCCAAGGATAAGCCAGTGCCTGAAAAGGCAGCGTTCCTACGGCGAACCTATCGCGGCGGCTATGGGCTGAATACCGACTCCGGAAAACTGGCTGTCTGGTATGCCGATGACGGTCTGCACCTTTCTAACGGGCCTGCGGCGCGGTACAACAAAGCTGCACAGGTAATCTCCTGGGAGGATGCCGCTACACGAATTGACGCCATGCTGACGGATGGCAGCTTTATGACCAACGTGGAGCTTGCAGAAACGCCCGGTTTTGAGCATTCCCAGCTCGCACAGTCCTTGTGGTATCTCTTTCATGACATGAGCGAACAGGCCCGTGACGCCGGTTATCTGCCTTCCATGGCAGAACTGAGCGGAGGCGGTTATCCGGATGAGATCGCACGGCTGTCCGAAAGACTTGAGAACGAGGATTTCCGCAACGGTCTAACAGCGGAATTTGAATCTTTTACGGAAGCCTATTCACAGGATCGGGAGCTCCTTCGGTTTCACTATCATAAGCCGGATGAAATGCTCAGTGCTCTGCGAGACTTAAATCTCCCAAGGCGGGAGCTCTCCGCAAGCATGGTGACGCTTCCGGAAATATCCGCCTTTATTACGGAAGATGAAATCGACGCCGCAATTTCCGGCGGCAGCAGCTTTGCCGGAGGCAAGCAGCGTATCTATGACTTCTTCCTTGCTCCTCATACCACGAAAGAGAAAGCCGATTTCCTGAAAAAAGAATACGGCACAGGCGGCAGGAGCCATACACTCTCCGGATCGTCTGGGAGTGATGAATCCCACGAAGCCCGTGGAGAGCGGTTTCGCAAGACAAACTGCGCACCGGTGGAACTTTCCTGGCAGAAGGTGGCCAAACGGATCGAAGCCCTGATCTCGGATGGCCATTACCTGACGCCGGAGAAACAGTCTGCTTACGACGCCATTTTGGAGGCCAGGGAGGAACCGGAGACAACGATTGAGGATTATCTTCCCTACAACGATGTGAAAGCAGCCTACCCGGACAACATCGTGCTTTATCAGGTTGGGGACTTCTTTGAGATTTATGGAGAGGATGCCCGTACAGCGTCTGATTTGCTGGAGATCACCCTCACCTCCAAGACGCTCCCGAACATTGGCCGGGTTGCTATGTGCGGCTTTCCTGTCAGCGAACAGGAAAGATATATCGCAGATCTCCGTGACCGGTACGATGTGACGGTATCTGCGCTGGATGAGGACACTCCCTCCGGCCGCAGGACCTACACAGTCCTTTCTATTGACCACGAGGCGGCGCAGGCCATTGACGCCCATGAAGCGGAGTTTGGCGCAGACGGTTGGCGCGCATTCGGAGGCCGTGGACCGTTAGACCCCCAAAACGAGGGGGTGGACGGCCTGGGTATCCCCGAAAGGGACGGAGCTTCCGGAAACGGAGTCACGACGCCTGTTTCAGTGCGCAAGGAGGCGCTGAGGCGCAAGGCGGAGGTTGAGAACCAACAGAATAACGGGACGTCCATTCCCCCAAACTGCCAGAAGGTCTCTGAGTTCCTGTACGATTTTGTTTGTACCTATGGGGAGAAAAAATGGGGCGTCTCCATGTATGACGGCCAGACGGCATTGATTGCCAATTACATCAACCCAATTATTGGCGACATGGATATTCAGGAGATTACCCCGCGGGTGGTTGACAAGTACATCCAGACGCTTCAAAAGACCCCCTGTGTGTCAACCAAGACCAGGAAGGCCAAAGATACCTTTGTGTCTGACAAGACGATTGAAAAGATCATCAAGCTGCTGCGCTGCGCCTTTAAGCAGGCTGTTCGCTGGGAGCTAATCGGCAGGAATCCCTTTGACAACACGGTTCTTCCCAGGACCGAGTATGCCAAGCGGGACATATGGGATGCGGAAACGATCCGGAAGGCGTTGGACAACTGCCACGACGGAAAGCTCTATGTGGCCATGAATCTGGCGTTTGCCTGCTCCATGCGGATGGGTGAAATCCTCGGCCTGGCATGGAGAAATGTTCACATTGAGGATGAGAACATCGCACGGGATAATGCCTACGTCTATATTGAACAGGAGCTTACCCGTGCTTCCAAGAGGGCAATCGAGATGCTGGGAGGAAAAGACATCTACCACATCTTCACCCCGCTCATGCCTAACACCAGCACCTGTGTGATCCTGGAAAAGCCTAAGACGGACTCCAGTGTGAGAAAAATCTGGCTGCCTAAGACGCTGGCCTACATTCTCAGGGAATGGAGGAAGTCGCAGAACGAGCTGAAAGCCTTTCTGGGGGACGAATATCAGGACTTTGACCTTGTGATCGCCCTCCCGAACGGAAGGCCGTGTGAGGAAAGGATCATCAACAAGGAGTTTGCTCTCTTAAAGGAGAAAGCAGAGCTCCCCTATGTGGTCTTTCACTCCCTCCGGCATTCCAGCACTACCTACAAGCTGAAGCTCAACCACGGCGACCTGAAGGCCACACAGGGCGATACCGGACACGCGGAGATCGACATGATTACGAAGGGGTACGCGCACATTCTCGATGAAGATCGGAAGATTAACGCGCAGAAGTTTGAAAGTGCTTTCTACACCAACGCCAATCCTGATCTGCGCCATGTGACGGCTCCGCCGGAGCCGCAGGCCGTGCAGACGGTTGACCTTGCGGCGCTCATTGAGCAGCTTCAGCAAAACCCGGAGCTGGCGAATACCCTTGCTACGCTGATTGCGGGCTCAAAAGGCTCCAATTAGCAAATGAGCCAAAATTCTTAGCAAGCCTTCGATTTTCGTTCATCTCCAATTAGCAAAATATACATCGAAGCAAAAGTTTATTCATTGGCTGCCTCCGGGCGGCAGGGCAAGATGCATTGAGTCCATGAGAACAGCAAAAAAGCTGCAAACCCTTGTAAACAAAGGCTTGCAGCGGATTGTCTGGCGTCCCAGGCGCGACTCGAACGCGCGGCGTTTCGCTTAGGAGGCGAACCCTCTATCCAACTGAGGTACTGGGACATATTCAATTTTATGCGGCTTTTAGATTCGAACGACCTACCGCTTAGGAGGCGGTCGCTCTATCCAGCTGAGCTACGCGGACTTATGAGATTAGAACTTATCTTTACTTCATCAGATAAGAACTAGTCGATTATACCACAATTTTCTCTTCATAGGACAATATCTTTTTCAAAACAAGACAGGAACATCGTCCAAAACATCGTGGACGCTCAAGCAAGGCTCACGGCTAAGAATCACTTCCTGCTCTTGCGAAACTGAAGCTTCCAGCCCACAATCCATCCCAGGACAAGCAGATAATTTTCAATCGCACCGACTCCATTAACCAAACTTCTCTGATCAAGAAAGTGAACAAGATGATTTGTTCCTATCCCAATTCCACCCACGATAAGAGCCAGAAGAACTGTTTTTAAAAAGTAAGCGTCATATTTAAGATTTACAGCGATCAGGATAATCATCACTGCGATATCCCAAACGGCTATTTCTCTCTGCCATCCATAAGAGACACGATAAGCTGAATGACTTGCCATATCATCAGGGAAAAGCAGTTGCAGTACAACCGCCCCCGACATTGCAGCTATGACAAAGACAAACATGATTCTCAAAAACTTATTCATGCGCTTTTTTCACCTTCTTTGCCCAGCGCCTTACGAAGCGCCTCTGCCTCCTCTTTCCCCAAAGTTGTAATGGATCGGCCGTCAATGATCTCCTTAATATAGGAATAGCAGCCTTCGTGGCTGTGCACCACATTTATGATAAACCCGTTGTCCTCTCTAGTCAGCATTGCCAGGGAGAAACTGAGCTTGCCTCCCATCTGATCCAGGGCATTGTACTTGATCAGGCCGTATTTCTGGAATGTGACGGCAGCCTTGTCCGAGAGATTCTTGATATTGCGCTCATTGGCGGCATTGGCCTCGACCAGCTCATCCGCCTGGTCCATGCGAAAGACAAGGCTTTCTTCCAGGGATTTTGCATTCTTTCCCCTCATAAAAACATCATACTTCTTCTGCAGCTTATGGATCTTAACCAGACTGACCAGAACCAGAATCAGAAGGATCAGGGAAAAAAGAAACAGGCTCATCACAACAAAAGGATTGACGAAATACTCTAACATATATAACCTCAGCATTCTCACTGGAAATCCCCTCTGCATTCCATGCGAGGGGACAATACTTATAGAAACAGAAATTCGAAAAACATGGAGCTGCTGTTGATGCCTGTCACTGCTTCCGGAGTTGGATCAAATCCATAATTCTCTGCAGTTCATCCTGAGAGTAATATTCTATCTCCAGCTTGCCCTTCTGATGATCCCTGGGGCAAATCCGTACCTTAGTTCCCAGAGCGCTTTTCAGATTTTCCTCCATCGTCTGATAGACCGCCATCATTTGTTCCGTCAGCGCTTTCTGCGTCTCAGACTTTCTTGAAACCGGCTTCTGCAGACGGCGAACCTCTCTCTCCACATCGCGGACAGACATCTTCTGATCGAATGCCTTTTGTGCCAGATCAAATTGCAGATCCTTATTGCCCAGTCCCAGAATCGCTCTTGCATGCCCGGTCGAGATCATCTCATCAATGACCATTTGCTGTACCCTGGGATCCAGTTTGAGCAGGCGCATGGAATTGGTGACTGCTGTTCTGCTCTTGGAGACTCGCTCAGCCACCTGATCTTGTTTCAGATGAAACTCATCCAACAATCTCTTGTATGCCTCTGCCTCCTCAATCGGGTTCAGATCTTCACGCTGAATGTTCTCAATGAGCGCGATTTCTACAATTTCCTGTTCCGAAAGATCCCGAATAATAACCGGGACTTCCTTCAGGCCGGCAATCTTGGCAGCTCTCCAGCGCCTCTCTCCGGCAATGATTTCATAGTAATCGTCTCTCTCCTGGACGAGCAGAGGGGAAAGCACGCCGAACTGACAGATGGACTCCGCCAGCTCTTCTAACGAATCCTCATTAAACCGTTTCCTCGGTTGTTCTCGGTTCGGCTCCACCTTTTGAATATTGACAAGCTCTACTCCTTCTCCCGCCTGATTCTCTTTAGCCTTTCTGTTTGCGGCAGTTTTCGTCAGCTTCTCACTCTCAAGGTCGCTCTCTTGCTTTCGAACGCTGCGCTTTTTGACTGCACCGGGTTTGTTTGCCGCCTTACCGCCTGTCCGACTTGTCAGCTTCCCCTCGGCAACTGTCTTATTTGGAATTAAAGAGTCCAGGCCTCTTCCAAGACCACTTTTTTTTGCAGCCATCTAGATGTCCCTCCTCTCAATGACCTCCCTGGCCAGATTCCGGTATGATTCTGCTCCGGATGAACGACTGTCGTAGAGATGAATCGGCAGGCCGTGTGACGGCGCCTCCGCCAGGCGAACATTCCTGGGAATAATCGTGTTATATACTTTTGTATTGAGATTTTCGCGAACAGAGGCCACTACATCTGCTGACAGATTTGTTCTGGCGTCGTACATAGTGAACACCACCCCATCGATGGTCAGATCCGGGTTCAGCCGTTCCTGCACCAATTCAACCGTATGAATCAGCTGACTGATTCCCTCCAGGGCATAATATTCACACTGAATGGGAACGAGTACGCTGTCCGCCGTAGTCATGGCATTTACGGTCAGTATATTGAGGGAAGGCGGACAATCAATCAAGATATAGTCATAATCGTCCCTGATGTAATCTACCGTATTGCTGAGTATGTATTCCTTATCCTCGACTTCGAGCAGTTCGACTTCGGCTCCTGCCAAATTTACATTTGAAGGAAGTACGGTGAGATTTTCCACTCCCTCCACAGCCCGCATTGCCTGTCGAATTCCGCACTCATCAAGCAGTACTTCATAAATCGAATTCTCCAGATGATCCTTGTCAATTCCAAGTCCGCTTGTCGCATTCCCCTGTGGGTCGCAATCAATCAGAAGAATTTTCTTCCCTGCTTCTGCCAGGCAAGCCGCCAGATTAATCGCGGTTGTCGTTTTTCCGACGCCTCCCTTTTGGTTGGCAATCGCAATAATTCTGCCCATACAATCCCCTCGTCTTTCTTTGTATGTTTCACGTGAAACACATGTCTATTCTACAGCGAAGTTCTTTCCTACGAAAGTACAATATAATAATCGACATCCACTAAATGTAGCAAATTTTTCAAAATTGAACCTTAACACGATGTTTCACGTGAAACATCGTGTTAAGGTCTCCTTGTTCGAAAGCAATCTCGCAAATCTTATCTGTGTCCCAGAATGAGAGCACATCCCTTTTATCGTTGTCACAATATCATTTTGATTAGCATGCACTAATTATCTACTATCAACATCGCTCTTCCTAATCAATTTGATTTACTATATCAAACACCATGCCCTGTCATTCTTCTATGCTAATATCATACTTCTTGGATAGGCGTTTATGCGTCTATCCAATATCATACTTCTGCATGGGCATCATACTCTCCATCCATATATCATTCTTCTGTATGGATCTTATACTTTCATCCCCATATCATGCTTCTGTACGGATCTTATACTTTCATCCCTATATTATGCTTCTATACGGATGTTATGCTTTCATCCCTATACCCTTCCTCTGTATGGATTCACACTTCGCCCTTAGATCCACAGTGTCAATCTCTATTTCCGCATGATGCTTCTGTAAATTTTCAGCAAGCAACGGCCTTAGATATCACCGGTAGTTGGGCTAACAGGCACGCCGCCAGCGCTTGCGTTAATCCGAGCCTCGGGCATATGTTTCACGTGAAACATATAAGTGATATTGATTCCATTGTTTATACTTTCTCTATTTCTCCTTGAGTGGGTTTTTCGATGGTGTCCCGGCTTTTCTCGGATATGTTTTTGGCGTTTTTTTCGTTTTGCGAATCAAAACCAGAGATCTGGAAAAATCAGAGTTGGGAAGGGTAAACTGTTCTACCCGCTCGATTTTTCCTCCCAGCAACCGGATTCCAAACTTTCCCTCATTGAGTTCCTCCTCAATTTGTCCGGACTTATAGGCGATGAAATCACCCCCCTCCCTCACAAAAGGAAGGCAATACTCAGAGAGAGTAGAAATATTCGCGACGGCACGGGAGACGACATGATCATAGGATTCCCGATATTTCTTTTGCCTGCCCATTTCTTCGGCGCGCCCATGAATTGCTTCAATATTATTGAGTTCTAATCGGTCTATGACCTCCTGTAGAAAACGAATTCTCTTGTTCAGCGAATCCATCAGAGTTATCTTCAGGTCAGGGTATACAATCTTGAGCGGGATCCCCGGAAATCCGGCGCCGGTTCCCAAATCGAGCAGTTTTCCTTCTAATTTCGAACATATGTTTGATATCGAAAGAGAATCCAGAAAATGCTTGCTGACAACCTCCTGGTACTCTGTGATTGTTGTCAGATTCATCCGCCTGTTCCACTCAATCAGCATGTCATAGTAGGTCAGAAAGGACTGATATTGATGCTCACTCAGCTGATAACCCAGGCAATTCAGCCCTTCCGTAAATTTACTGATATCGTATTCCATATATTCCCCTCTTTACATAATGACATGACTTCTGCCGACTTAGATTTGGATTAATCTAGCAATTCAAACTTTTATTCTCATGCTGTTTTTAAATCTATATCCGATCGGGTCTATCCTCCAGCCAAGTGATATCAGCTCTCTCGATATTTCCCCTGCCTGATATAGACCATTAATACAGAGATGTCCGCCGGCGAAACTCCGGATATCCGGGAAGCCTGGCCGATATTTTTAGGCCGGATTCTGGATAGCTTCTGTCTGGCCTCAATTCGTAGGTTATCGACTTTTTCATAATCGAGTTCGTCCGGAATCAACTTCTCCTCTAATTTCTTAAAACGCTTTACCTGTTTGATCTGTCGGTCAATATAGCCCTGATACTTAACTCCAATATTGATCTGTTGGCAGACATCCTCCGCAAGCGGGGGACGGTCCGGGTCCAGATCTGCCAGCTTCTGATAGGAGAGCTCCGGTCTGCGAATCAGCTCCTCCAGGGAAGCGGATCCATCCTCCGGGATAGGAGAAGAGTCCCATGATCGAAGAAGGTCATTGTTCTGTCGGCTTCCTCCCAGGCGGATTCCCTTGATCCGCTCCCTCTCCCTGCCAATCGCCAGCTTCTTGGCCCGTACCCTTTGATAGCGGTCTTCTGAGATCAATCCGACCTGATAGCCGAGCGGCGTCAGGCGAAGGTCTGCATTGTCCTGACGGAGCAAAAGACGATACTCCGCGCGAGACGTCATCATCCGATAGGGTTCGAAGGATTCCTTGGTCACCAGATCATCAATCAAAACACCGATATAGGAAGAAGACCGATCCAGGATCAGCGCTTCTTTTCCCTGAATCTTCATCGCCGCGTTGATTCCAGCAATCAATCCCTGAGCGGCCGCCTCCTCATAGCCGGAGGAACCGTTGAACTGCCCGCCCGCAAACAGACCCGGAACTTCCTTACATTCCAGAGAGGCATCCAGCTGATTGGCATCGATGCAGTCGTATTCAATGGCATAGGCATTTCTTGTAATCTTCGCGTGTTCCAGCCCCGGGATCGTGTGATAGAAGTCGTACTGCACATCCTCCGGCATGGAGGAAGAGGCCCCGGAAATGTACATTTCACTGGTATCCAATCCCTCGGGCTCTACAAAGAGCTGATGGCGCGATTTATCCGGAAACTTGACCACCTTGTCTTCAATGGAGGGACAGTAGCGGGGACCGATTCCCTCGATCAGACCGGAATAGATGGGAGACCTGTCAATATTCTCCCGCAGGATCTGGTGTCCCCTTTCATTGGTATATGTCAGATAGCAGGTAACCTGTTCCTTCTGCACGCTTGCCGGATCGGTCGTGAAAGAAAAGGGCTCCACCGGACTGTCTCCATACTGGGGCTGCATCCGGCTGAAATCAATGGAGGACCGCTCAATACGGGCCGGTGTTCCTGTCTTGAAGCGTCGCAGCTTAATGCCTAGCTTCTCCAGAGAAGCCGTCAGATGATTGGCAGATCGGAGTCCGCCGGGACCGGTATATTCAATAACATCTCCATAGAGACAGCGAGCCTTAAGATAGGTCCCGGTTGCCAGAATTACCGCCTGGGATCGGTAGCTTGCGCCGGAAAAAGTTCTGCAGCCTGCCGCGCGTCCATTTTCTGTCAGAATCTCAGTGACCTCAGCCTGTCGCAGGGTTAAATGGTCTGTGGCCTGCAGGGTCTTCCTCATCTCAACAGAGTAACGGTATTTGTCTGCCTGACAACGCAGGGAGTGAACGGCAGGTCCCTTGGAAGCATTGAGCATTTTGGACTGAAGGAAGGTCTTGTCAATATTGATCCCCATCTGACCTCCCAGGGCATCAATTTCACGAACCAAATGTCCCTTGGATGACCCTCCAATATGGGGATTACAGGGCATCATAGCCACAGAGTCCATACTGACTGTGAAAATGATGGTCTCCAATCCCAGTCTGGCACAAGCTAAAGCGGCCTCACAGCCGGCATGACCAGCCCCAACCACTATGACATCATAATTTTCTGAAACGTGACTCATGCGAATTTCCTTCTCGCTTTTTTCTCTCTTGTTTCGCGCATTTCTCTACTGATTTTCTCGTTTATTTTTTCATGTATTCCTCGTATCCTCAGAGAAAAACCATGAATACAGCTATTCAAACCGAATCTGAATCAGTTATTATATCCACAGGACAAACCAAGGGATGCCTTCTTTCAAACCGGATCCGAATCATTTCTCATATCCACAGAGCAAACCAAGGGGATGTATTCATTCGACTTGGATTCGAACAACTTCTCATCTACACGGAAAAGACCTGTAAAATATACCCACTGAAGCCGGATTAAATCCAAAGTCCAATTGTAAAATCGAGTTGAACATTAGCATAAAAAGCCCACAAAATACCTCTTTGATAGAATGTAAGTGACAATACTTTATTCACAAGGGGAACTCCCTATGGACCACTTATATTCTACTACAACAGGACATCGGAGGGGCACAGCATCTTATATTGTGTACCGGATTTTGATCGGTCAATTTTCTAGAAAAACTTCGTTGATTTCCGAAAAGGATAAGAACAGCGAAATCAGGCACCAGCTGTTGCATTTTGTTTTCCCAGGGAGTGTTGCGCTTAACCTGAAAATCCTGCTTTCTCAAAAATACGCTTTTAACAACATTAGATTTAACCATATGAACGGTATTGGTTTTGATTTTATTAACAACACTAATTTTAACTCGATTGTTGTATTATAACATATAAAAAGTTATAATACATAAAATTGGTTATAAAATGGAGATGACGAATGGGTTACATTAATAAGGTTCTGGGAATAAAAGTCCTTTATAAAAATGCTGATCTGGGGCATTATCCGAATTTTATCAGCACAAGATATCGCTTACAACTGGCATCTTTGGACGGTCAAAAAGTGATCCTTCTCTATCCTAAAACAGAATTAGAGCAGATTGAAACATTAAAAAAACATCTTGATCGTATACGAACCAATGAAAACCTGCCGATTGTGTTAATTCTAAATGAACTTACTTTTCGCCAGAAAGAATATTTGATTCGAGAAAAAATACCATTTGTTGTGGAGGGAAAACAGATTTATTTACCCTTTATGGCATTGTATTTACAAGAGCGCTGTGACGCTGAAAAGCAATCTCGTGAGAAAATTTTGCCATCTGCACAGCTGCTTTTCCTCCATTTTCTTTATCTTGGTGGGCAAGAATTGCCTATGAGTCAAGCTGCAAAAAATCTGAACCTGACACCGATGTCGATCTCCAGAGCGTCGAAGCAGCTTGTGGAAATGAAGCTTTTAAACGTCAGAAAATCAGGGATTCAGAAGATTTTGTTCTCTAACGAGACGCCGAAATTGCTGTTTCAAAAATCAAAAGGATACCTGTTGAATCCTGTAAAACGAACCGTTTACGTCCCAAATGAATTGGTTGGCGCAGAACTTTTGAAGAGCGGGTATTCGGCACTGGCGGAATACTCCATGTTAAATATGCCAAATGTCCCGTACTTTGCTTCAGATACAATTTCTAAATGGCAGAAAAACGCAGCGAACACTCTTCAAGATTCGAAAACCCAGGTTGCAGTAGAACTGTGGAGATATGATCCGAAGAAATTGTCAAATAACAAAACAGTTGATGTCCTTTCGCTGGCATTATCTTTGGAGGATAATCCGAACGAGCGTGTGGAAGAGGCGGTGGAAGAAATACTAAATAATTTTTGGAGGGAAATAGATGGTCACAGGGCTTGAGATCTTCAAAGAATGGTTCAGAGGAAATGAAGAACAGTATGTCATAATCGGCGGAACTGCGTGCGATATCCTGATGACGGAAGAGGGCCTGGATTTCAGAGCAACAAAAGATATTGATCTGGTTTTGATCATAGAGGCAGTTGATGCGGAATTTGGAAGAAAGTTTTGGGACTTTGTAAAGCAGGCTGGATATGAATATTGCAATAGAAGTTCTGGAACACCAGAATTTTATCGCTTTCGCCACCCAACCTCCAGCCAATATCCGACAATGATTGAACTATTCACGCGAAAACTGGACGCGATTCCGCTTTCGGAGGATGCAGTATTGACTCCGCTGCCAATGGATGAAGATATATCCAGTCTTTCAGCCATCCTTTTGGATGATAACTACTATAATTTCCTGAAAATGGGAAAAATCACTGTTGACGGAATTACTGTTTTGGACTCTTCCTATCTGATCCCGTTCAAGGCGAAGGCTTGGATGGACTTGACGGACCGCAAGACAGCTGGGAATCATATTGACGAAAAAAATATCCGAAAACACAAAAATGATGTGTTCCGGCTGACAGAATTGCTTGATCCAACAGCGCAAATTGTGACACCGCACGGCGTCTATGCGGATATACAGGAATTTGTCCGCAGGATGAAGGGAGAGAACGTTGATGTGAAACAGTTAGGATTGGCAGGAAGAACAAAAGAAAAAATTCTGGATGAAATCAAAGCTATGTATGTGGAAAAATAATCAGCGCTTGCTGAAGACACTGGCAAAGTCGCTATTCTCATCGACCTTTTTGTATTACTTACCCATGCAGAATTTAGAGAATATCTCGTCCGCCAGGTCATCCTCCAGCGTCTCCCCCGTGATCAGACCCAGCTGTTCATAGCAATTCATCAGGTCCACAGTCAGAAAATCTTCCGTTATCCCATGATCAATTCCCTCAAGCACAAGATCCAAAGCCTTTCTGGCCTCCTGCAGGGCATATGTATGGCGGGCATTTGTGATGAGAATCTCCTGATTCTCCCGGACCTGACCTGTGAAAAACATTCTCTCAATGGCAGAAGCCAGGAGATCCAGCCCCTCCTCTCTGCGGACAGAGACAGACAGGATGCGATCGGGATTCAGCTGTGGCAGTACCTGCTGAATCTGCTCCGCCGACAGAATCGAAGTCAGATCCATCTTATTGAGCAAGATAATGCTGTGTTCCAGATAACCGTGAGAGGAGAGCTGATTCAGCATTTCGCAATCCTCATTCTCCAAGGGCAGAGAAGCGTCCATGACGAAGATAATTATATCCGCCTCCTCCATGGATTTTCTGGCCTTCTCTACACCGATCTGCTCAATCCGATCCTCCGATTCGCGAATCCCCGCTGTGTCAACCAGACGCAAAGCCAGGTTGCCCAGGCGGACTTTCTCCTCCAGCGTATCTCTGGTCGTCCCCGGAATGTCTGTGACAATAGCCCGATCCCGGCCAGCAAGCGCATTGAGCAGAGAAGACTTGCCCGCGTTCGGTCTTCCGACAATCGCGGTTAAAATCCCATCTCTGAGATAGGATCCCTCCTTGCTGGAAGCCAGAAGTTTCTCCAGGGCCGCAGATAAATCCTCTACCTGATTCCTGAGCTTATCGCTGTACCCGTCCAGATCATAGTGTTCCGGATCATCCAGAGCCGACTCAATAAAAGCGATCTCATAGAGAAGCTTTTCCCTCATGTCCCTGATACGGCAGGAGAGAGCGCCGGACAGCTGCTCCATGGAATTGCGAATGGCAAGCTCGCTTTGCGCGTGGATTAAGTCCATGACAGACTCCGCCTGTGCCATATCGATGCGTCCGTTGAGGAATGCCCGTTTCGTAAATTCCCCGGGCTCCGCAGGCCTGGCGCCACGAGAGAAGAGGAGCTGCAATATCTTCTGAAGGATCAGAATCCCTCCATGACAGTTGATTTCCACCAGATCTTCCCTGGTATAGGTCCTGGGAGCGCGAAAAACAGAGACGAGAACTTCATCGATAAGGCAGACCTGTCCGGTATTCTTCGCCCCTTCTCCCTCAGAAATCCCCTCTGTTTTCCCCTTGTCCTCAATAATATGTCCATAGGAGATCGTGTGACTCTCCATTTCTGCCAGCACTTTCTTCCCCCGAAAGACAGAATCCGCAATGGCAATCGCGTCCGGACCGGAAATTCTTATAATGCCAATACCGGCGTTGGACATCGCTGTCGCGACCGCAGCAATGGTATCCCCTTGAAACATATTCTCTCCTTGGAAAAATTTGTACCATTATAGCATGAAAAAGGCACCGGTCTCCATGGAAGCGCCCTGCCCCAGGATCCGATACCTTTCTCTTAACTTTTGAAATCCTGGAGTTGGCACTCCATTCATCCTCTGCTGACATGAATGAAAAGAGGATGACATATTTTCCTAAACCAGGACGGTTCTCACAGAGATGATTCAGCGTGTCCGTCCTTTGGACTGATAACCACATGGCGATAGGGTTCCTCTCCCTCGCTGTGCGTATCCACCCCTTGAATCCCCTGCAGAGCCGAGTGAATGATCCTTCTCTCATAGGGATTCATTGCCTCAAGCTCCTCCGCCCTGCCAGACCGCTTCACGCGAAAGGCCACATTTTTGGCCAGGTTTTCAAGTGTTGCCATACGGCGGGCCCGATAGTCCTCCGTATCGATCTTCACCCTGCTGTAGACGGAGGACTTGCGGTTTACAGCCAGGTTGGTCAGATACTGGAGAGAATCCAGCGTCTGACCCCTCTTACCGATGATCACTCCCATCTCAGGACCCGACAGATTAATATTCAGAGTATTCTCGCTGACGTCAAATTGATATTCCGCCTTGACATCCATTTTCATTGCCGCAAAAAGATCTGTTAAAAAAGCAGACGCAATTGCCTGGATCTCTTGCGGATCCGCTGTCTTTCTGCTGTGGTCCGCCTTCTTTGCGCTGCCGCGATCAGAAGCTGGAGTCGCAATTTTCTCATCCTCCTTCTCAGCCTGGTCCTCGCTATACTCGTCGACCTGAGAAGAAGTCGTCTCCTCTGCGTCCGGCTGATCCTTTTCCTTGAGAATTGAGAACTCCGCCTCAGCCTCTTTCGCGACCTCCCTGGTCACCTCTTCCTGGTCCTGATCGATTTTGGCCCGGATGACAGCATTCTTACTGCCCAGACCAAAAAGTCCTGCGGACCCTTTTTCAACAACGGTGTAGGAAATCTTTTCACTGGTCACACCCAATTTAACAGATGCCGCAGTCAGCGCATCACTAATGGTTTTGCCGGTAAATGTCATATACTCCATATGGCGCCTCCATTATTCGGACTCTTTATCCTTCTGATTATTATTAAACTTCTGAACTCGATTGGCCTTGGCCGCCAGGGAATTCTTACCGGCCCTGGCCCGATTCTCAGCCGCCTGATTTAAAGCGTTTTGCTTCTCGGAGGAAATGCCTGCCTTGGAAGAGAGGCTTCTTCTCGCGTTGGTCGTAGCCGCGTTTCTGATCTGATCCCTGCGGGCCCCGCGCTTGGCCGCCTTGGCCTCGGCCTTCTCCTTATTCTTTTCAATGATCTGCTGCAGATCCATCTTCTCAAAGTGCTTATTGAGGAAGTACTGCTGAATGACACGGACAACGGAACCGATGATCCAGTAGAGAACAAAGCCGACCGGAAGAGTGAATCCGATAACCAGTGATACCAGCGGCATCATGGTATTCATCATCTTCATCTGCTGTTCCATCTGGTCGCTGCCGGCTCCCGCGGCAGTAGGCATCAATTTCATCGAGAGAAACTGGAAGAAATATGAGGCGATCGGAATCAGAAGGGCTACAATCACCAGTCCCCAGTCCTTCTGATCGGCGAAAAATCCCTGTTTGATCAGATTCCAGGGAGTTTCTGAGATGTTCAGATTAAAAAAGTAGTTTACCCCCATCATCGCGCTGTGTGTAGAATCAATGGCGGAAGTCAGAGTCGGGAAGGAAGTGTGCAGAGCGGACCAGCCGGAATCACCCAGCTTGTAGAGAACATCGATGATATAATTGCTCATCGCTGTCGGATCTGTCGTCTGGAAGTTGACCTGTACCGTATTGATCTTTGCGTTCTTGTAAATGGTCTGCATGACATCTGCATAGCCATCTACGCCCATGATCTGACTTGCCAGACCGGAGAATACGCCCTTGACATTGTCAATGTAGGCCGGAATATTGTAGATGACACGGTAGAGACCAAAGAGGATGGGGAGCTGAATAATCATCTGCAGGCAGGAACCCATAGGACTGATCCCGTATTTATCATAAAGAGCCTGCTGCTCCTCCTGTTGGGCCATCATGCTGGCCTGATCTCTTTTGCCCTTGTATTTCTTCTGAATTGCCTTGGTCTCAGGCGCGATTTTCTGCTGTAGGATGGAGAACTTTTGCTGACGCACGGTCAGAGGCAGAAGCGCCATATATATGATGATTGTGAAAACAACAATCGTCACCCAGATGTCCTTGATTCCAAAGACATTGCTCAAACCGATATAGACCCCGTTCATGATCCATCCCAGAACCCTAGCAATTGGTCCAAGAATCTGGCCCTGATAGGCGGTCAAATACATTGAAGCCATAAACCCTCCAATTCAATGTTTCATCCTGTATGATCTGATGTTTTCTCATATCGCACTCAGCATGTGCGTTGCTTTATGATTCAACTCCAAGCTTATTTTCTCATATCAAACTTATTTTCTCATATCAAATATGAAAAATGAGCGATACGCCTGCCGGGAGTCTTTATTATCCTTTATTATTCTTCTTCGGAAAAGAAATCAGCTTGTAACGCCGTCTGATCTCTTCCCTGTCCCGTGGTACCGGATCAATTCCTCCGTGAGAGAAAGGATTGCATCGCAAAACACGATAGGCTGCCAGGAGCCCCCCGACCAGGGCCCCGTGCCGTGAAATTGCCTCATAGCCATAAGCAGAACAAGTCGGACTATATGGACAGCGGCTTCTCTTCATCGGTGATATGTACTTCTGATAAATTCGAATCAATCGAAGCAGAAGTTCTCTCATACCTGATCTGCCTCCGTAATCAGCTTCTGAAGGCGCGCGATATGTAAGAACGCGGATTCCATCTGATGAAAGTCAGCATCCCCGGCCTGCTTACGCGCGACAACTACCATGTCCCAGCCGATCTGAAAGGAAGCTTCATGCAGTCGATAGGCTTCTCTGATCAATCTCGTCAAATGATGTCGAACCACACTGTTTCCAACCTTTCTGGAAACAGAGATTCCCAGGCGATTTCGTCCCAGGTCATTGGCCCTTACATACAAAACAAGGAGACGGTTCGCCCTGGAATTGTGCTCTTTATAGACCTTCTGAAAATCAGCGTTCTTCTTTAGCGATTCGCTAAAAATCATAAAAGCTCCCATAAAGTAGAAAAGACCACATGAAGATGTGGTCCTGCATTCATAACATATATTGATCTATGATCAAGCTGAAAGCGACTTTCTACCCTTAACTCTTCTTGCTGCGAGAACCTTACGTCCGCCTGCAGTGCTCATTCTCTGACGGAAACCATGAACTTTCGCTCTCTGTCTGGTCTTCGGCTGGAATGTCATCTTACCCTTATGCATTCAGACACCTCCTTCACTCAAAATATGATAAAACATCATTACAAATATAAGGGCCTTTCCTCAAAATGTCAAGAAAAAGTGGATTTCCTGTTGTTTCACTGTGGATCAACAGTGCTTCATCGCTAAAGATCCGCAAACCCCCACAGGAAGATGAAGAAACCTCTGTTGATAAGTGCATATTCTCCTGAATCAATATTGTGGATAAGTTTAGCCTTATTTCTATTCTTTTTTTCTTCTTCTGACGGGCCAAACAAGCCCATATGGCCTGTTTTTTCCTTTTCTTCTATTTTTTTCCAAAACTGTCATTTCATTGAAAAATGAGCCGTTTTGGAGTAAAATAACTAGGTAGTATGCCCTGGATCAACCAGGATCTTTGATAAGGATCTGCCAGACCTTTTATGAGGATCCGTTACAGGGAAAAATAAAGAATTGAATCAGTTTCTTCCTATTATAATAGGTTATATCGGATGAATTCTATCCGTCCTCTGTAAGGATATATGATTCTCTGATGGAATCGAAGAAGTGGGGTAAGACCGAATGGATCTGTTGACCAAGGAATGGGCACACATTCTTAAAACAGTAAAACAAGAATACAATATCACAGACATTTCTTTCAAAACCTGGCTGGCCCCCCTGGAGATTTTCTCTGTTCAGAAGGATACTCTGGTCATTCTCTTTCCAACAGACGAATCCAACCAGATGAGTCTGAACTACATCAGCAAGAAATATGAGCTCCCCCTCAAAGTCACAATTGCGGAGATCACCGGAAAGGAATATCACTTACAGTTTATTCTCCCGGGGCAGGCAACAAACTTAAAACCCAGTGACGTTGTCAGCCAGGGACACCGTCCGGCGGATCGTGAGAATTTTCTCTCCTCACACCTCAACCCCCGCTATACCTTCGATACCTTCGTTGTCGGGGCCAATAACCGCTTTGCGCAGACAGCTTCTCTGGCCGTTGCGGAATCTCCGGGACAGGCCTACAACCCCCTCTTTATTTACGGAGGTCCCGGGCTGGGCAAGACCCATCTCATGCATGCCATCGGCAATTTTATTCTACAGGACAGTCCTTCCAAGAAGGTTCTCTATGTCACTTCCGAGGATTTTTTAAATGAGGTCATCGAGTCTATCCGCAATAACTCCTCCGGTTCAATGTCCCGTTTCCGTGACAAGTACCGGACGGTGGATATTCTCCTGATCGACGATATTCAGTTCATCATAGGCAAGGAGTCCACGCAGGAGGAATTCTTCCACACCTTCAACGCCCTGCATTCCGCCGGCAAGCAGATCGTTCTGACCTCGGATCGACCTCCCAAGGAAATGGAGACCTTGGATACCCGGATTCGCTCTCGCTTTGAATGGGGACTGATGGCTGATGTCGGCTCTCCCGACTATGAGACCCGTATGGCCATCCTGCGAAGACGCTGCGAGATGGATCGTTTCTCCCTGCCCGATGAGATTCTGGATTACATTGCTTCCAATATCAAATCAAACATCCGTGAGCTGGAGGGAGCTCTCAACAAGCTGATCGCCTACTCCAACCTGGAGAAGACGACAATTACAATGGAGATTGCCAGTCGGGAGCTGCAGAATATCATCTCTCCGGATACCCCCCGGGAGATCACGCCTCAGCTGATTATTGAAATGGTCTCTGAACACTATCAGATCTCTGTTGACCAGATGATCTCCAAGAACCGGTCTTCGGCTGTGGCCAAGCCCAGACAGATTGCCATGTACCTCTGCAAGGACATGACTTCCTCTCCTCTGGAAGCGATCGGTTCCCTTCTGGGAGGACGAGACCACTCTACCATTATCCACGGCGCCAACAAGATCGCCGATGAATATAATTCCGATGAGGAGCTCCACAAACAGATTGACGCCATCCGCAAGAAGCTGAATCCCAGTTGATTCTCTCACTGCGCGAAGATTCGATCGCCGTAAACAGGCAACCTGTCCACAGAAATTGTGTATAAAACACAAACACTTCTGTGGAAGGAAATGGACTAAGGCTATTTTCTTCTAGTCCATCCACAGAAGCTTCGATTTATTCCGATTTGGATCCCCGGTCTGTCCACAGGAGCAGATCCTCTCCATTGCCTTTAAAATAGGGAATGCGCGACATAGTCACATATCCACAGCCCCTATTATGAATACTTAATTTTTTAATTATATATATAAAAACGACAATTCAGAAAAAAGAGTTATTCACTGTATTCATCGTCGCCAGGAAAGGAGTTTTTTATGAAGATCACATGTTCCCAAGCAGAACTGGTCAAGGGAGTCAATATCGTCACGAAGGCAGTTCCCACCAGAACAACGATGCCGATTCTCCAGTGCATCCTAATTGATGCCTCTGCAAATCAGATTAAGCTGATGGCCAATGACATGGAAATCGGAATCGAGACAATCATTGAGGGAAGAATCGAGGAGAGGGGGATTATCGCTCTCGACGCCTCCATTTTTTCCAATATTGTAAAGAAGCTGCCGGACAGTCAGGTGGTGATTACAACGGGCGAATCCTTTCAGGCCAATATTTCATGCGAGAAGGCCAACTTTAATATCAATGGGATGGATGGTGAGAACTTTGCCTACCTTCCTGTCATTCCCAGAAATGAGCCGGTGGTGATCTCTGAGTTCACGCTGAAGGAGGTCATCCGTCAGACCATCTTCTCGATTGCCGACAATGAAAACAACAAGCTTATGACCGGAGAGCTCTTTGAAATTCGCGGCAGCCGTATGAGAGTCGTATCTCTGGACGGACACCGCATTTCCATCCGCAATATTGAACTTAAATCTGAGTGTCCGGATTATAAGGTGGTTGTTCCCGGCAAGACGTTAAACGAGATATCCAAGATCATTCCGGGATCCTATGAGGAGAATGTGATGATTTATATCACGGAGAATCACATCATCTTCGAGTTCGGTCAGACAACCGTGGTATCGCGTCTGATTGACGGAGAGTACTTCAAAATCGAGCAGATGCTCTCCTCTGATTATGAGACGAAAATCCGTATTTCCAAGAGAGAACTGCTCGAGTGTATCGACCGCGCTACCCTGCTGGTCAATCCGGGAGATAAGAAGCCGATCATTATGAATGTGACGGATGGAAATATGGAGCTTAACATCCAGTCCTTCATCGGTTCCATGAATGAGAATATAGCCATTGACAAAGAGGGCAGAGATATTCTGATCGGATTTAACCCCAAATTTTTCATAGACGCCCTGCGAAATATCGACGACGAGGAGATCACGATTTATATGGTAAATCCCAAGGCTCCCTGTTTTATCAAGGATGATGATAATAAGTTCCTCTATCTGATTTTGCCCGTGAACTTTAACGCGGCCTGAGCATGTATTGGTGACAGGAGAAATGATGGCGATGGCGGAACAGGAGAGTAAGGAGTAAAAATGCAGGAAGTTGCTCTTCGCGAGGGTGAAGACTTTATCAAATTAGGTCAGATGATGAAGAAGGCCGGCATTGTCAGTTCAGGACTGGACGCCAAGTTTCTCATTCAGGACGGTCAGGTTCAAGTGAACGGTCAGGTCGACAGCAGGCGTGGCCGCAAGCTTTATGAGGGAGATCAGGTAACCTTTGAGGGCCGGACCTTTGTGGTTGTCAAGTGATGTATATCCAGTCAATTGAACTGTCCAATTACAGGAATTACAGGTCGCTTGAGATGGAGTTTGACAGGGGGACAAACATCCTCTTTGGAGATAACGCCCAGGGAAAGACAAATATCTTAGAGTCCATCTATCTCAGCGGAACTAGCAGATCCCATCGAACCGCCAGGGATCGGGAGTTGATTCGCTTTGGACAAGAGGAAGCGCATATCCGCACAAATGTGCGCAAGAATGATCTATCCTACTGCGTCGATATTCATATCCGCCAGGCCAAGAGCAAGGGGATTGCCATCAACGGCGTGCCGGTCAAAAAGGCGAGCGACCTCTTCGGGCTTCTGGGAATTATTTTCTTTTCACCGGAGGACTTGAACATCGTAAAAAACGGTCCGGCGGAGCGCAGGCATTTTATCAACGCGGAGCTGTCTCAAATTGACCGGATCTATCTGTCGGATTTGAGTAATTACAACAAAGCGCTCAATCAGCGTAACAGTCTTCTCAAGGGAATTCTTGATCATCCTGAACTGAGAGAAACTCTGGATGTCTGGGATGGGCAATTGGTCAATTATGGCAAGAGGCTGATCGCCCGCAGGCGGGAATTTATTGCAGATTTGATTCCGATTGTCCGGGGAATCCACCGAAAACTCTCGGGGGGGATCGAAGATCTGCTGCTCGCCTATGAGCCGAATATCGACGATACCTTCTTTGAGGATGAGCTCTTTCGCGCAAGGGACAGGGATATGCGGATGGGAACGACGACGGTAGGTCCTCACCGGGATGATCTGAAGCTCTCGATTGCTTCCGTCGATATCCGCAGGTTTGGGTCTCAGGGGCAGCAGAGGACCTGCGCCCTCTCTCTGAAGCTGGCCGAGATTCAAATGATGGAGACCAAAAGAGGGGAAAAGCCCATCCTGCTCTTAGACGATGTTCTCTCCGAGTTGGACTCAAATCGGCAGAATTATCTTCTGGAGTCGATCAATGATATACAGACCATCATCAGCTGTACCGGCTTGGATGAGTTTGTGAAAAATAAATTCTCTGTCCACCGGGTCTATGAGATTTCGAACGGGCAGGCATTTCTTCGCGAGAAGATTGCAAATTGAATGGAGGAAGAAATGGCACAGCAGGAATACGGAGCAGATCAGATCCAGATTCTGGAGGGATTGGAAGCGGTCCGAAAGCGGCCGGGTATGTATATTGGTTCCACTTCGGCGCAAGGACTTCATCATCTGGTCTATGAGATTGTGGATAACTCTGTGGATGAGGCCCTGGCAGGCTACTGTCATCACATCCGCGTCACGATTAACAGGGGAAACTCGGTGACTGTGGTCGATGATGGGCGGGGTATTCCCACCGGGATTAATCACAAGGCCGGTATTCCGGCAGTGGAAGTCGTATTTACCATTCTTCATGCGGGCGGCAAATTCGGCGGCGGCGGATATAAGGTTTCCGGCGGCTTGCACGGGGTGGGAGCCTCTGTGGTCAACGCGCTTTCTCTTTGGCTTGAGGTCGAGATTCGCCGCGACGGAAAAATCTGGCGGCAGCGCTATGAGAGAGGGAAGACGATGGGTTCTCTCAAGGTGGTCGGATCCTGTGATCCCTCGGAGACGGGAACCAAGGTCACCTTTCTTCCGGATGACAGGATTTTTGAGACGACCGAATTCGATTACGGCGTCTTGCGGAGGAGATTGAGAGAGACTGCCTTCTTGACCAAGGGCCTGCGGATTTCTCTTCGAGATGAGAGAGAAGAAGAGGTCCGCGAGGACTCCTTTTACTACGAGGGCGGGATCAAGGAGTTCGTCAGCTATCTGAACCGCGGGGACAAGCCCCTTTATCGGGACGTCATTTACTGTGAGGGAACCAGCAACGGGGTCTACGTCGAGGTTGCCATGCAGCACAACGACGCCTATAAGGAGGCCTGCTATTCCTTCGTCAATAATATTATTACGCCGGAGGGAGGCACCCAGGTTACCGGCTTTAAGGCGGCGGTGACCAATGTATTCAACTCCTATGCCCACGAGAATAAACTGATCAAGGATACGGAGAAGCTTGACAGCGATGATATCCGCGAGGGGCTGACATCGGTGATCAGTATCAAGATTGAGGATCCCCAGTTTGAGGGACAGACCAAGCAAAAGCTGGGCAACTCTGAGGCCAGGGGCGCGGTACAGGCTGTCGTGACCGAGCAGTTGACCTATTTTCTGGAGCAGAATCCACAGGCGGCCCGTCTGATTGTGGAAAAGTCCCAGCTGGCGCAGAGGGCCAGGGAAGCCGCGAGAAAGGCCCGCGATTTGACCAGGCGCAAATCTCCCCTGGACGGGGCGGCTCTGCCCGGTAAGCTGGCCGACTGCTCTTCTAAGGATCCTGCCGAGTGCGAGATTTTTATTGTCGAGGGAGATTCTGCGGGAGGCTCCGCCAAGGAGGCCAGAAACCGCAGAACCCAGGCGATCCTTCCCTTGAGGGGCAAGATATTGAATGTCGAGAAGGCCAGGGAAGACCGGATTTACGGCAACGCGGAGATCAAGGCCATGATCACGGCATTCGGGACAGGAATTCACGATGAATTCGACATTGAAAAGCTCCGCTATCACAAGATCATCATTATGACCGATGCGGATGTGGACGGAGCCCATATCGCGACGCTGATGCTGACCTTCCTCTACCGCTTTATGCCGGAGTTGATCCGCCAGGGCAATGTCTATCTGGCAACCCCTCCCCTCTACAAGATTGAGAAGAATCGCAAGGAGTGGTATGCCTATTCCGATGAAGAGCAGAACAATATTCTGAATCGGATCGGCAGGGACAATTCGATTAAGATTCAGCGCTATAAGGGACTGGGAGAGATGGACGCACAGCAGCTCTGGGAGACGACCATGGATCCGGATACCCGTATTTTAAAGAGGGTGCAGGTGATTGACGACGATGAGGCGGAAATCAATCTGACCTTCTCCACCCTCATGGGTGAGGAAGTCGAGCCCCGCCGTGAGTTCATTGAGGAGAACGCGAAGTACGCGACCCTGGATATTCAGTAAGGAGGAATACAATGGCAGAAATGGGAGATGATATCTTCGACCAGACCGTCCGATCTGATACGATTCAGGAGGTCGACCTGAAATCAACGATGGAGACCTCTTACATCGACTACGCCATGTCCGTCATTGCGGCCAGAGCGCTTCCCGATGTCAGGGACGGGTTAAAACCGGTGCAGAGGCGTGTTCTCTACTCCATGATCGAGCTGAATAACACACCCGATAAGCCGCATCGAAAATGCGCCCGTATTGTCGGCGATACCATGGGTAAATATCACCCGCACGGGGATTCCTCCATCTACGGAGCCCTGGTCAATATGGCCCAGCCCTGGTCCATGCGCAATATCTTAGTGGACGGACATGGTAACTTTGGATCGATTGACGGCGACGGGGCCGCGGCCATGCGGTACACAGAGGCCCGTCTGTCCAAGATATCCATGGCCATGATGGCGGATATCAATAAAGATACCGTGGACTTTATTCCCAACTTTGATGAGACGGAGAAGGAGCCGGTCGTACTGCCTGCCCGCCTTCCGAATCTCCTGGTCAACGGGACAACCGGCATCGCGGTCGGTATGGCGACCAATATTCCCCCCCACAATTTGAGGGAAGTCATTGCCGCCTGCGTCAAGATCATTGACAATCGGGTGGAAGAGGACCGGAGCACGGACATTTCCGAGATCCTGGGAATCGTCAAGGGACCGGATTTTCCCACCGGGGGCATCATCCTCGGCAGGGCCGGCATTGAGGAGGCTTATCGGACCGGCAGGGGAAAGATCAAGGTTCGCGCGGTAGCTGATATTGAGCCGATGGACAACGGCAAGCACAGGATCATCGTGTCTGAGATCCCCTATGGGGTCAACAAGGCCCGCATGATCGAGAAGATCGCCGACATGGTCAAGGACAAGCGCCTGGACGGGATCACCGCCCTTCGGGACGAGACATCCCGCGAGGGAATGCGGGTCGTGATTGAGCTTCGCAAGGATATCAATCCCAATGTCATGCTCAATAAGCTCTATAAGCAGACCCAGCTGCAGGATTCCTACGGGGTTATCATGCTGGCTCTGGTCGGCAATCAGCCCAGGATCATGTCCTTAAAGGAGGTTTTAGATCACTACATTCTCCACCAGGAGGATGTAGTTACCCGCCGGACCAGGTTTGATTTAAACAAGGCCCAGGAGAGAGACCATATCTTACAGGGTCTGCTTACGGCCCTGGACAATATCGACGAGGTCATCAAAATCATCCGGTCCTCGAAATCCGTCGCTATTGCAAAAGAACAGCTGATGGGGCGGTTTGCCCTGTCCGAGGCCCAGGCCCAGGCTATCGTTGATATGCGTCTTCGCGCCCTGACAGGTTTGGAAAGGGAGAAGCTGGAGGCGGAGCACAGGGAACTGATGGAGAAAATAGCCTATTTTAAGGGGATTCTGGCCGACCATAAGAAGCTTTTGACCGTGGTGAAGGAGGAAATGCAGGAGATCGCCGACAAGTATGGTGATGACCGCCGCACACAGATCGGTTTTGACGATGATGATATCAGCGCCGAGGACCTGATCCCGGTTACGCATCCCATCATCACCTTCACCAAGTTTGGCTATATCAAGCGCATGTCCGCTGACAATTTCCGGGCCCAGCACCGCGGGGGCAAGGGAATCAAGGGAATGGAGACCATCAAGGATGACTACATAGTGGAGTTGATTCAGACCAGGTCTCACAATTTCCTGTATTTCTTTACCAACAAGGGAAGAGTCTATCGTCTCAAGGCCTACGAGATACCGGAGGCCTCCAGGACTGCCCGGGGAACGGCGATTGTCAACCTCCTGCAGCTGATGCCGGATGAGACCATTACATCTATGATTCCCGTTGTTCCGGGGGAGGACGAGGATAAGTATCTCTTCATGGCGACCCAGAGGGGAATCGTCAAAAAGACCAGACTCAGGGAATATGAGAATATCCGCAAGTCCGGTCTGGCCGCTATCAACCTGCGCGACGAGGACCGTCTGATTGAAGTCAAGCTGACCGACGACACAGACGAAGTCATGCTTTTCACCCGCTTCGGCCAGTGCGTCCGCTTCCATGAGTCGGATGTCAGAGGCACGGGAAGAAGTACCATGGGTGTGATCGGAATCAATCTGTCCGACCAGGACTGCGTTATCGCCATGCAGTTGGCCAGCCAGGGAGAATCCCTGGTACTGGTATCTCAGCGGGGTCTTGGAAAATGTACGCTGACAGAGGAGTTCCCCTCGCATCACAGGGGTGGCAAAGGCGTGAAGTGCTATAAGATCACCGAGAAGACCGGAGATCTGGTCGGCGTTAAGTCAGTCGATAAGGACAACCAGCTCATGCTGATTAATCGGGCCGGCACCATCATCCGGATTAATATCGCGGATACAGCCCTCTTAGGCCGGATTACGTCCGGGGTCAAGCTAATTGATCTCAAGGGAGACGACGAGGTGGCAAGCATTTCCGTTGTACAGAGGGAGGATCTCCCCTTAGAGGATGAGGATACTTCTGAGAGTATGGGAGATGGCCTGTCAGTCGACAGCGATCAGGAGAGAGAGAATCAGGAATCGGCGGATGCGGATCATTCCCTGGAGGATCTTCTGGTCAGAGCAGAAGAAGATCAGAGCGCGCGGGAAGATGATTCTGAAGAGGAAGAATAAAGAAGGCGCCAATCGTTTTGACAGACGCCCTTTTCGGTAATAATCCGAAAAGGGTAGATATCACATGGAACGGCCGCACAATGGACGGCCGAATAAGGTCCCTTGCTGAGATAGGAAACCGCAAAGCAAAGGAGAGCAGAAGCAGGTCTTTTGCTCTCCCTTTTGTTTAGAGAATGCTCGAAGATGTAAATTTCATAGTTTATGATAATAGAATGATGGATGAGAGAGCCTTCTGCAGGAAAAGACATTTGATAGAATCGTTGTAAAATAGGCCTGTGAAGGTCGATGTTGTCGCAGCAGCTATGGAGTGCTTATGATCAGGGAAATACCAGTTCATCAGATCAGCCGGAATATTTGTCAAATGTGCATAGAAGCCAATATCAGTCTCAGTTCGGATATGCAGAAGGGACTTGCCCGGGCAGGGAAAGAGGAGATCTCTCCTCTGGGCAAAAAGGTCCTGGAACAGCTGGAGGAGAATCTTGAAATTGCGGGTCAGGAGCAAATTCCCATCTGCCAGGATACCGGCATGGCGGTGGTCTTTCTGGAGGTCGGACAGGATGTACATCTGATCGACGGGGATTTAAGAGAGGCAGTCGACGAAGGTGTTCGGAGGGGATATAGGGAGGGATACCTGCGCAAGTCGGTTGTGAGAGATCCCATTTTAAGGGAGAATACAGGGGATAATACGCCGGCGGTCCTCTATGTAAAGCTGGTTCCGGGAGATCAGATTAAAATTACGCTTGCCCCAAAGGGTTTCGGGTCTGAGAACATGAGCCGAATCTTTATGCTCAAGCCGGCAGATGGCCTGGACGGGGTCAGAGAGGCGATTTTAGCGGCTGTTCGCGAGGCAGGGCCTAATGCCTGCCCTCCCATGGTTGTGGGCGTTGGCATAGGGGGGACATTTGAAAAATGTGCCCTCATGGCAAAGGAAGCGCTGACCAGAGATTTGGATTCATCTTCAGAAATTCCCTGGGTGGCCGATCTTGAGAGAGAAATGCTGGCGAAGATCAATGGACTGGGAATCGGCCCCGGCGGACTGGGCGGCCGCGTCACAGCAATGGGAGTTAATATCAATACCTATCCGACCCATATCGCGGGTTTGCCGGTGGCAGTCAATATCTGCTGTCATGTCAACCGGCGTGCGGTGCGGGTGATCTGAGTCGCAGGGATAGGGTACGGATCATCTGGTCTGCGGGCATGTAGTGCAGATGACCTAAGTCGCAGGGATAGGGTGCGGATCATCTGATCTGCGGGCATGCAGTGCAGGTAGTCTGTATCGCAGGCATGCGGTACAGGTGATCTGAGCCGAATGGGTATAAAAATCTGACGGGAATATTTGCTTCTGCGACGGGTTTCCTTGGAAGAGGATTTTCTCTCTTAGAAAGCGATTTTGACGAAGAAACAGGGACTTTATGATTTGAGAGGTCAGGAATAAGATGCAGGAAATAAAAATCAGGCTCCCGCTGCGAGATGAGGTCATAGAGAAGCTCAGAGCAGGAGACTATGTATACCTGAAGGGGGATCTCTATGTAGCGCGGGACGCGGCGCATAAAAGACTGATGGATTTGATAAAGGCAGGTAAGAAGCTCCCGATTTCCTTGGAGGGAGAAACGATTTACTACATGGGTCCCTCACCGGCCAGAAAGGGACAGATTATCGGATCCGCCGGACCGACAACTGCCAGCCGGATGGATAAGTACACACCAACTCTGTTGGATCTGGGTTTAAAGGGCATGGTTGGAAAGGGAAAGCGCAGCCAAGAAGTTTTGGACGCGATTGTCAGGGATCACGCGATCTATTTTGCAGCAGTCGGAGGAGCAGGAGCGCTCTTGTCCAAGTGCATCCGAAAATCAGAGATTGTCTGCTATGAGGATCTGGGAGCAGAGGCGATTCGCCGGATCACAGTAGAAGCTCTTCCCTTGGTGGTCCTTGTTGACTGCAAGGGCAATAATCTCTATGAAGCGGCAAGCCGAGAATACGCAGACGATTTCGGTGGTACAGGCGACGTTGGCAGCAAGTTTGGTATTTAGGGCATTTCCGGCAATTCAGCTTCTGTGCAGGTCCGGCAATTCAGGGATGGGGAGAAACACATTGACAAAGAGAACCAGCTCGATTAAACTGAGAAAGTCGTGAAAAGCGGCAGCATAACGATTCGAAAGAAGCGTCTGGAGAAGTACTCAAGAGGCTGAAGAGGCGCCCCTGCTAAGGGTGTAGGTCGGGAAACTGGCGCGAGGGTTCAAATCCCTCCTTCTCCGTTGAAGAGACAGGAAGTGCCTGTCTCTTTTTTATGACAAGAAAACATAGTTTTTTCACGATTTTTTCTTGACGCGGAATCGATGCCTTGGTATTATCTAAAAGCTGTCTCTTCAGAAGGCAGCAAGAACCTTGATAACTGAACAATGAAACAACCTTGAAAGATTCTAAGAGAATCAAAGCG